>CACYTW010000041.1:12857-16529 GCA_902777435.1 uncultured Ruminococcus sp.
TTCAATATGCAAACTTAAACAGGCTTGTCGCGGATAAGGATATATGCAAACAGGTGGTAGACGGCACTGATAATACATATGTTACAGAGTTTTCAAGTAAGTGGAATGACAATAAGGTTTATATGCTCTGGACAACTGAAGAGAGCGCAAGCACAGATTATACAATTCCGAGTGATTCTGGCATAGTATATTACGATATCTTAGGAAATAATCTTGAAACTTCAGAGGTTGAAAATGAAGATGGTACATATAAGTTAACAGGCGTTCCCTTCTACGCGGTAACAGGCTCATCACTATCGAACATTGATGAAGAAACTTCACTGCCAATTGATGCTGTTACGGTTGACGCAAAGACAAATAGTGTTACATTGGAAGGATATTTGGGTACAAAGGGAAAAACTGTAACTGCAATTGTGTTAAAGCCTGAAACAGATATACAAAATGTAAAGAATGAGGAGATAATTTTTGTTGATGAAATTACTACTCAAAACAGGGGCTATTACAGCTTTACATTTAAAGACAATGATGCAGAGGCAGGAGAGTATACGATAATTTATAATATAGACGGAGGCGATACGGCAAAACAGCAGACATTTTCATATTCGGGTACAGTAACTGTTCCGATTATAGAAATATTATCAAATGGGAAAAAGATAAGATCGCTTACAGAAATAACAACAAATGATTTAACCTTGAATGTGAGATTTCCAAAAGTTATAGATGCTATGATTTTATGCGCTCAGTATAAAGAAGATCGATTGGTTAGAGTTGATATGGATGTTTTGAATGGTGATAGCATGAAAAAGCCATTTACTTACGAAGGCAGTGGGAATGTAGACAAAATTCGCGTATTTTTCTGGAACTCAACCACACAAGAGCCTATAATTAAGGAATATAAAATTAATTAATTTCGGGCGCGGTCAAAAAATTCTCCCCTGATTTAAGGATAATCCGCCGCCGAAATACATGTTACCTTAGGGGAGTCGGTGAGTGAGGCTTTATTCGACCTCGGAGATAAAAATTCCTGCAATGAACCATATGCCTAAGGATATTAAACTTATAGCATCAAGAATGTGGACTGTTGAATAAAGCGTGACCGCCTGGTTTGGATAGGTGATATGCACCCCGAAACATCTGTGATTTTGTGTACATACGGATACAATGAGTGTATTTCGCGAAGCCCGGATTTGAAAATGTGATATTACAGCTTGTGACGAACAAAAGGCTTGATTGGGCAGAAGCGTCGGTTTTAATGAAATACGGAACAGTGCGTTCAAAATGGTACTATGATAAAAATAATAATATACACTATGAATGTGATGTCCCGAATACTGCAACAATTGTTGTAGACGGCAAAGAGAAGCAGGTTAATAAGGACAGATATTATTTTTAAGAGATGTATTAAACAGAAGGGACTGATTTTGTATGCTCAAAAACGCAAAGTGGATTGCGGAGAGTGACAATATAAAAGAGATTACACCTGCTCCGCTGTTCAGAAAGAGTTTCAGTTTAAGCAAAACAGTGAAGAAAGCAACGATGTATGCCTGCGGTCTCGGTCACGCCTGCTATTACATAAACGGTCGGAATATAACCGACGAGGTTATGATTACCCCAATATCAAAATACGACTCACGGGCGTATTACAACGAATTTGATGTGACCGAGTTTTTATCCGAAGGAAAAAACACAATTGGCTGTGTTCTGGGCAACGGCTGGTATTTTGTAACATATCCCAGATGGGACTTCTACAAGCCTGCTTGGATGCATCATCCAAAGCTTATATTAAAGCTGGTGATTGAATACACAGACGGCTCGACGAAGGAAATTGTTTCAGATACTTCATGGAAAACCGCTAAGAGTGCCATTATATACAACGAGGACAAACACGGCGAAATTTATGATGCACGGCTTTACATTGACGGATGGAATGATCCTGATTTTGATGACAGCAAGTGGAATAACGCCTTTATTTGTCGCGGCGCGGGAGGGGTGCTTCAAAAAATGGACTTTCCGCCGATCAGAGTGACTGATTGCTTGACGGCAGTCAGGATTTCGTCAAATGTTTATGATATCGGACAGAATATAAGCGGTTGGGTAAGATTAAAGGTAAAGGGCGAGAGCGGATGCGAGGTAAAAATAAGATATTCCGAGGTAATCAATGAAGACGGAAGCATAGCTCCGGAAAGACTCAACACCATTGCAGGGAGTGACACTCATACCGATAAGTATATTTTGAGTGGTAGAGGTGTTGAGGAATGGGCACCAAGCTTTGCGTATCATGGCTTCAGATACGCCGAAATTACAGGCGATGCAGAAATAATTGAGGTCATCGGCGAGGTTGTTCACTCCGATGTGAAAACGGTCGGAGCATTTGAGTGCAGCGATGATATGCTGAATAAAATTCACAGCGCATCGGTTTGGTCAACACTCACCAATATTCAAGGGATTATAACCGACTGTACTCAGCGTGAGCAGAACGGCTGGACGGGTGATGCACTTCTCTCTGCGGAACAGTCGCTTATGAACCTTGACATTGTACCGATTTATAAAAAGTGGCTTGTTGACATTCGCGATACGCAACGCCCGAACGGACAGATTTGCTGCCTTGCGCCAACAAGCGGTTGGGGCTATAATTGGGGCAGCGGCCCTGCGTGGGACAGCGCGCTTATTCTTATTCCTTACTATATATATAAGTATACGGGGGATAAATCGGTTTTGGCTGAGATGTGGGAGAGCATGGCTCTGTATATGGAGTTTATGGAGTCAATGTCTGATAAAAACGAAGTGTGCTTCGGACTTGGTGATTGGTGTCCGCCTGCAGGGGCGAACGTGTGTCCGACAGTGATAACCGACACGGCATACTTCTATATTGATAACAAGGTAATGGCAAGATGTGCAGAGCTTCTCGGCAGAGACGGCATTGCATATCAAAAGAGAGCCAGGGAGATAAAAGAGACATTCAGAGAGAAATATATAAACAGAGATTTTTGTTTAGGAGATAACACAACGGCTATTGCTTGCGCAATATATCAGGATTTATATACCGATGAAGAAAAGGCGGTTGCTGCCAAGCGTTTAAATGAGATTTACACTGCGAACGGATATCATATAGACTGTGGGATTTTGGGTGTTAAGTATATGTATACGGCTCTGTCAGAATATGGTTATGCTGAAACAGCGTATAAGTTGACAACAAATCCGGAGTACCCGAGCTATGCATATTGGATTCTCAGCGGAATGACTACACTTTGCGAGAATTGGGATATGTCACATTCGTGCAATCATCATATGTTCAGCGAGGTTGATATGTGGTTGTATAAATACATAGCCGGCATACATATTGATGAGGGCAGAGGTTCTGTTCGCATTAAGCCGTGTTATATAACCGGGCTTGATTGGGTCAGTGCAAAGCACAAGGGAATATCGGTATATTATGATGAGCAAAAAATTGAGATTACTTCCGATATCCCTGCCACTTATGTTACGCAAAGCGGCGAAGAGGTTTACCTCGGTACGGGAAAACACACATTATCAAAATAAGGAGAAAAAAAGAAGCCCTACTAAAAAAAGGGTCTGTAGCAAAATGATTTTTAAATATCAATTTGCACAAAACAGTCCTCTAAAAACAAAGAAAATCTCCCGAAACACAGCTTGATTTTGCTGTGTTTTAGG
>CACYTW010000042.1 GCA_902777435.1 uncultured Ruminococcus sp.
TCATCTTAAAGAACGACCAAACCGCACCGAGAACCGTAGGACGCCATATCAAAAGATATAGAACGATAACCGACGGCAGAAACAAAATCCATGCGTCAAAGTCGTTTCTGAAGCCTGATTTTCTTTTCATTCGTTTTTTTAATTCGACTGTGTTGCTTTCTGTTGAATTCATACTAAAACTCACCTTTCTTTATATAATTTCGTCTTCACACATATATGCGGAACATCGTACATATGCGTGATATTATCAGCTATGGATTAATAATTAAGGTTATCGAGGTATTTGCCCCAAAATAGTGAATATTACTTTCCGACAGACTCCGCATCAAAGGCACCATCCAAATCGCCTATAATTTTAAGCCATTTTTTATATTTATCAAATTCGATTGGCGGATATCCCGTGATATAATGATTATAATAAGTCTCGCCGTCACATTGCCATTCTATTATAAATAACCTTTTTTCGTTATGGAAAATATGCGTTTGATCAATATGCACCGATGTATTTTTATCCGCTGTTGCTTCCCCGCTGCAAAGAACCTCTTTTGTATCCGCATCCCACACCTTATATGTTACGGTTTTATCCGTTAAGGTATCGTTGCACATAATCAAATGGCAGCACCACTCGTAAGGACCGAACATTCCCAACATTACAGGTTTTTGTGACCTTTTGATATAATGGTACGCAAGCTTTTTTGAAAAATCATAGGATATGACACTATTATCAAATTGCGGCCAGCCGTTAATTGCGTTCCACCAAATTATACCACTTGTATGCCATTTTTCCATTCGTATTCTCTCTATTATATACTTAAATGCTTCCGCTTGCTCTATCTGAGATGCAACGACAAAATCCTCCATATTATCGGGGACTCTGTCAAAATACTCTTTTATTCCGTCCTCAAAAAGTGTCACGTGGTAAGCGTAATTATCGGTTTTGGAATCCGCCGTTGTATGTGCATACCATTCGTTATTATCCCAAGGCCACAGCTTATCGGGACTTATAAACTTTTTAATCGAAGATATATTCGGGCAGCCGACCGTTCCGATTTCGCTGTAAAAATTACAATCAAGCTTTGTATAAAAATCGGATTTAAAGTAATCCCTTGGTCCCCACGGATGATCCTCGGGTACGATACACTTATACAACTCGCCCGGGAATCTGTTCCTTATCGGCGTCTTCTCGCGTGTGCGTTCCAATGTCTTTTTCAGCACCTGGGGTGATAAATACGGCGAAGACGGCAGATACTCGGCATATGGTGCGTACATTCTTATTGCTTCGGGCAGAACCTCTCTTGTGATTTTATTTTTATTGGGATCTATCTTCATTTCGGATATAGAACCGTAATGCACATCACATTCGTTATCGCCTGACCACAAAACTATTGACGGATGAATACGCAGCTTCTTTATCACAGCTACGGCTTCTTCCTCCATCTCCTTTAAAAACTCGGCGTCCTGGGGATAAAATGCACATGCCATCGCAAAATCCTGCCATACCATTATGCCGTGTCTGTCACAAAATTCAAAGAACTCGTGATCCTCATAGAGATTTCCGCCCCAACATCTTATCATATTACAGCCCAAATCGTCTATCATAGACAATGCCTTTTGATACCTTTTTGCATCGTTGGAATGCAACGCATCAATCGGAACCCAATTTGTACCCCTGCACATTATTTTTTCACCGTTTATAACAAACACAAATTCACCGTCATGCACATCAGATATATCGGTTTTTACAAGCTCGGCAGTTCTGATACCCAAAACGGTCGTGTACTCTGCAAGTACCTCCTCATCACATATAAGTTCCGCCTTGATATCATAAATATTAGCATCACCGTACCCTGCAGGCCACCACAACTTGGGATCAACTACATCAAATTTGAAATTTCCTTTACAAAATCTCATTTTATGTGTGTATTCAAACTCTTTATTGCCGTCAATAAATCCCGTCAGCTTTAAATACATATTTTTATAGCTCGGCTTGTCGGTTTTTGTATTGAAAACACACATTATCTGTCCTATTTTAAATCCGTCCAAAAAGCTACGGCACGTAACATACAAATCAAGTATTTCGTTTGGCTGTTCGTATTCAATATAGATATTTCTCCATATTCCGCAGCCTAAAAGCCTGGGCATAATATCCCAGCCGTAGCTGTGCGGTGCTTTTCTGACCCGAAGAGCCTCATAGTTTTGGTAATACGCCCATTCATAAGCACCATATTCCAAACCCTCAGCATAGATAATCGGTGATGTAATTGTTACCTCTAACTTGTTATTGCCACTTTTAATTACATCCGTCACGTCGAATCTATGTTCAATCATTGCGTTTTTGCTTTCACCTATCTTAACACCATTCAGATGATATTCCGCTATACAATCAACACCGCAGAATTTAAGGTAAACCCTCTCTTTATCTTCTCTTTTTCTTGCATCAAACGTAATATCGTACTTATAATTGTACATTTCGTAATCGGACAGAAGCTTTATATTCTCGCCAAAGTAAATATCGGGTAAAATTCCGGCGTTCATCATATCTATCTCAACATTACCGGGAATTTGTGCCGAAATCTCGGTTATCTCCGGATTTTCGGCCTTGCCGTCCCAAAAGCTGAGCCTTGCGTTTCCTGTCAGTAAAATTTTATCCATCTTTATTTTCCCTTTCCTATTTATTCAAATCTATTCCAATTAAAGACACTTTAACAGATTATACATTAATAATACTCCAATCAAGTCGGATACACAAGCTATATATTCGCAATTAATTGTGCTATTTTCGCATTTGGTAAAAATTTTTATGCAGTTTTTTATTATTCGGGAAATTAAAGCGAAAAAATATATAATTTAAGCGTATTTAACACACGCTATTCGTTTTTACCAGCTAATAATCAGCAAAACCTTGAATTAGCTATTGTTTCTTGACAAAAATCATAAAATTAACTTGACATTTTTCCGCCCCTGTATTATTATTATTATTATTATTATTATGAATTTGTCGCATTGTTGCATTATCGCTTTTACGGCTTACGCAATATACAGCCGTATTTGCGATAAATTTTTCTTTGTGGTAAGCTTATGACAATCAAAATTATTCGGAGGGAAGCCTAAAATGACCGAAAAATATTGTTTAAATACGGATTTTAAAGTTCCTGATTTAAATACAATAGGCTATGAAGATGCAAATATAACAGACAAAGAACAAATCAATAAAAGAAAAACCAAAATAGAGCCTGTCGATAAGGACAAAGGTAAAAAGGAAGATCCCTACCACGATGTCGGGAATCCCCCGATACTCTTGGAGCAGAAACATATTTTTCCTTATATCGTAATAGATCGTGCAAAAACCACACCTTTTTCGGAATATCCTCTGCACTTTCACAACGAGTTCGAGCTGATAAGTGTAATCAGCGGCAGCCTTACCATAAATATCGACGATTTGGTTTTCAGATGCTGTGCCGGCGATGTTTTGCTTATCAACTCAAATGTTCCGCATCTGTCGTTTTATGACGAATGCGTATTTAACAAACTGCAGTTTTCTGCCGAGGACCATTCATCGCTTAAGCTTTATACAATCAAAAAATTCGTAAGCCGAACCCAAATGTCCGAGCCTGCACACATCTTTAAAGTCGGTGAAGAATACACCTGCGAAATCGCTGATATAACTGAAAAAATTATAAACGAAAACATACACAAAAGCAAGTCTTACAAAATATCGGTCTTCGCATTGCTTACCTCTCTTGCTGTGTTGCTTGACCGAACCGGCGTAACCGACTTTTATACCGACAAAAGTGACACGGTAAGCTTTATAAATAAACACATAAACGTTTTTGAATATATCGAACAAAACTACCAAAACAAAATCACGCTTAAAGAAATAAGCAATATTGCAAACGTGTCTCAAAAGCATTTTTGCAGAATGTTTAAAAACGCTCTCGATGCCTCGTTTACGCAATATTTGATTTCGGTCAGATTATTCAACGCCGCAAAGCTGTTGCTTACCACCGACGATTCAATAATAAATATATCCGACAAATGCGGTTTTGGCAGCATATCACACTTTAATCATAAGTTTAAGGAGTTTTACAACTGTTCCCCCAAGGAATACCGTGCCATAAGCCGCAACAGAAAATCATAAAATTTATAAAAATCTAAAAAATAATCACCCTGCAAAGCCCATGTGAGCTCGGTCGGGTGATTTTTTATTATTTTGAATTTTTCAATATAAACTCTATAAGCTCGGATTTATCATACAAACCGCCGTGGGGGTGGTGTCCCTGCAACTGTCTGGGTATAACCTTTAAAAGGTCACTGCCCTCGTATTCCATTTCAAGCAATCTGCCGTTTGCATTGTAATTTACCGACATATCCTCTGTGCCATAAAGCATAACAATAGGAATTCTTTGCTCCTTAAGCACCGGAATTTTATTCATCGGATGATTTGCAAAGTTCAAAAGCATTGCACGTGATACACCGGGATATGCGTATTTAAACTCGTTTTCCCAAACGCCCTCACATTCCTCACTCGGCATTCTGCCCGGATAGTCGCAAAAATTAAGCACGGGTGCGTCCAAGTATATACAGCTTACGCATTCCGGATGGAAGCCCGTAAAGTTGACCGCATGAGCACCGCCCAGGCTGTAGCCCACGGTAACGCATTTGTCCCTTAAACCATAGGTGTCGGAGATATACTTTACAAGACGTGCTTTCCTTTCGCAGTCCTCCTCCGTTGCAAATCTCGATATATTTTGCACGCCGACAAGGTGAAAGCCCCTGTTTAGCATCTCGATTTCCACTTCGGGAAAAGCCCCCCAATATTCGGTTTTCAAAAGCCACCTTCCGTCGGCATCGGCTATTTTTTTCTTATCATCGGCCGAGTCGCTATACGGAAAGACTATCCATGCCTCCTTACCCTCAAACTCAAATTCCTTGATTTCAAATCCGTTCCACATACATTTATATCCCCTATCCTGTTTCGCTGTTTATTGTTCTAATTATTCCCATTATTTAGATTGCTTATATTATTTCTGTTATTTGCACATTTTGATTATTTATCTGCGGCAAACTTATCAAATTCCTCCATCCACAAGGACGCAATAAGCTTATGACCCTCAGTTGTGGGATGAACACCGTCACCTGCCAGTGTCCAATAACCGATTGGCTTCTCTTCAAAAACCTTATCTAATTTTTCCTGCATGGGGATAAAGGGAAGATTAAATTCCTCGGCAAGCTCTCGTGCGGATTTTGCTCTAAGTTCTACCTCAGATCTGAATTCTTCGTAATACCCCTCTGTTTCAGTGCCCTTTAAAACATACGGCTCCATTATAACTATTTCAATCTCGGGCAGTGCTTCTTTGACCTGCTGCAGGAGCATTCTGTAGTACAATTTATATTTTTCATTATCGACACCATTGGGATTTGCTTCGTCAAATTCATGCCAAACATCGTTTACACCGATTAAAATACTCATATAATCGGGCTTAAGATTGATGATATCCTCTTTAACTCTTGCCAAAAGGTCGATGCTTCTGTTTCCGCCTACACCGCGATTAATATATTTAAATTTACCCGGATATTTTGCCAACGCTGTCTCCGCCGCAAAATACGGATATCCGGAGCCCAAATCATCGGGTTCTTGATAGTTTCTGCCTGCATCGGTTATGGAATCTCCTTGAAACAATACTCTTATCTGCGAAATATTCGCTTTATTCTTATCCACTTTAAAAACCTCTCTTCACTAAAAAATCTCAATTAAAAACTCTTTTATATTTTATAAAATCTATATAATTTTGTCAAGAAAATTTCGCTTTATTATGATAAACTACTATCACAACAGCTTATCATAAATAATCGTCATTTATCAAATTTAAAAATTCAACTCTTTCACATCGCCGCACACACCGCTTACCATTATCTTCTTGCCGTTTACACACAACTCTAAACTCTCTGCCATACCGACGGTTATATTTACGGTTTTTACGACTCCGCTTTCCCATACAAATGATATCTTATGTCCTCCGGGAACACGCAAGTTTTCGATCGAGCCGTTACCCCACTGCTTTGGCAAGGCTTTTAAAAGATAAAGTTTGCCGCCTACAAACTGTGCCGCCGCCTCGGTAACCGCGGCAACCGCACCTAAGTTTCCGTCTATCTGGAAGATTCCGGGCGGGTGCAAGTCCAAAAGGCTTGCTGTTGCGAACTCCTTTATCATCTCGCTTATATTCTCGTACACCTTTTCGCTGTCCGCAAACCTCGCACAAAGACACGCACACCACGCGCGGCTCCAGCCCGTATATCCGCCGCCGTTTTTCATACGGAAATCAAAGGATTTTTTAGCGGCCTCAAACTGCTCGGCGTTCGTTTCTTCGTTGAATATATCGGACGGATATACGCCGTACAAATGCGATAAATGTCTATGTCCCGGGTCTGTTTCTTTTCTTTCGCAGTCCCATTCCAAAAGCCGTCCGTCCGAGCCAACCCTAAATTCAGGAAGCTTTTCCCGTATCTGCGACCATTTTTCTGCATCATCTTTGTCGATTTTAAGTATCTCGGCAGACCTTACGGCATACCCCAACAAATCGTACGCAAGCTGAACATCCATAGCCGAAGATTTACCAATCGAAACCTCAAATATGCTGCCTGTTCCCTCAAAGCCGTTTTCGGGCGACTGACTTGGCATAATCTGATAAATTCCATCTTTGTCTTTTACCAAATAATCCTCATAAAATAGGGCTATCTCCTTAAAAAACGGATATGCATGCTCGCTTAGAAATTCCTTATCGCATGAGTATATATAGTGTTCCCAAAAATGTCTTGCAAGCCAAGGTGCCGCACCTATCCATACCCCCCAACCCGTATGCTCGACCGTGGCCTTAGCCCATCCGTCCGAGGACAACGGTATGTAGATACCCCTGCAGCCATATAAATCCATTGCCGCCTTTCTGCCATGCTCTTTAAAACTTTCGCAATAGGAAATCAACGGCTTTACGCAATCTGCAAGGTTCACAGCCTCCGCCATCCAATAATTCATCTGCAGATTTATATCAAAATGATAGTCACATTCCCAAGGAGGGGTAAGCGAAGCGTTCCATTTTCCCTGCAGATTAGCAGGCAAATCCGCCCCCAGCGAGGAGGAAACAAGCAGATATCTGCCGTAATTATAATATAACAGGGTAAGCTCATCATCTTTTTGTCCATTTTTAAGATTCTTTATCCTCTCATCCGTGGGAATATCCACCTCGTCACAGTCAAACTTAAAGGAAAATCCGTTCATTACCTCCGAAAAAGATTTTTTATGGGAAACCAAACAGCTTTTTATATCGGAATTTACGTCAAACGAAAAAGCATTAAGCTCTTTTTCGATTCCCATAACATCGGTTGCAATGTTAACAAATATCGTCAAATATGACCCATTGCTGAATCTTACCGATTTATCACAGACCTCTGTCACGGCATCTGTCAGGTAATCTATTTTGACCGCGAATTCCGTACCTCTGTTAAATTTGCAATTATAAAGGATAGATTTATCCGAGACTTCATATTTTTGGAAAGCGGATTCATCCGTCTCTCTTAAAAACGAAAGCTCGATATCTGTTTCGCCATCTATATGACAGATAATATTCTTATTTATTGCGTGTGCAGCATAAACTGCATTGACTTTGCCTTTTTCTGTCAATCTTTCAGTCTCCGCAACGCCGTTTATAATATCAAGCTGCCTTTTGCAAAACTTATTGCTGTTTTTAAATTCAAGCTTTAAATCTCCGACCGGCTGATATGAATCGATTCTGCACGGCAAACCGGATATCCCGCCGCTTTCGCCGCCGAAGAATGTATTTGCAAGCATTGTTGCACGATAAAAGTCACCTTTTTCGATAAGCTCTCTTACAGGCTTTAGCATATGCCTTGCCGATATATTGTCTCTGTCTTTGTAGATACCCTTCCACAGCCATTCGTGGTTTAGGCTTAGAATATCCGTGTTATCGCTTCCTGTAAGCATCGCAGCAAGTCTGCCGTTACCCAAGGGAAGCCCTTCCATCCAATCCAAGGAAGAATTTTTATACCATAATTTGTTATCCAATATTGATTCCTCCGTATTTTTATATGCACACTTTCGCAACTATTTTGTACACTTTCTTATATTCCTTATATTTTTAAAATAAAATATATAAAATCTGTTATCCAAGATTATATAGTTATCTTTTAAAGCTGTATTCGCCCTCTGTAAGGGCTTCGTCACAGCCTTTATATTTAAATTGTGCGGTAGAATTTTTCGGTACAGCAACACGAATCTCGTCGGCCGTGATCGACACCTCTACCTTACCGTTCGATGTATTGTGCCATGCCTTAAAGCAGTTAATCTCATCGGGAATATTAGGCTTTATTATAATATTTTTAAACCCGGGATTTTCTTCATCGATATTTATACCGGCTATTCCGCTGTAGAACCATTCGCCGATTGGTGAAAACATATGATGATTTAAGGAAGCACCTCCGTAAAACTCTTCCGCCAAGGTAGAGCCTCCCGTTATATCGACCATATAACTCCACCCAGGGAAGTCCGTCTGCATCGCAATTTTGTACGCCAAATCGAATCTCCCCATCTCCGTCAGAACCTTCAATAGCAGATAAGCGTTAAATATTCCGCCATAGATATGACAGTCCATACCCTCTACTACCTCAACAAGTCTGTTTTTTGCATTGTTACGACTATCATCATCTTTAAAAAGGTCAAAATACACCTGTCCTGCGTAATAGAGCTGATTTTCAAGATTCAAATTACCATAATTTTCGATAAACGCCGTTTTTGTTCGTTGCTCTCTGCGACTTGCTTCCTCCGCTGCAGAGATATCTCCCAAAGCAATCGCAATTTTTCTGAAAAGTCGGTGAATTGCATACACCGACATCTGTATAACAACGTTATCGGGTATAACATCTCCCATACTTTGCACCGCACACCATTCACCCAAGCCTAAGGTACATATTCCGTCGCACGTTATCGTCTCTAAATAATCTATGTATTTTTGCATGGGCTTAAAATAACGACTGAGATATTTTTTGTCTCCTGTACACAGATAAAGCTTCCAGGGAATATCAAAAATCACCAAATCCCAACTCGGACCGCTGCCCCAGCCGTAGCCGAAGCTGCCGCAGGTTGGTGCAATACACGGGATTTTTCCATTAGGCATCTGACAGTCAACAAAATCGTCCAGCCACTTTTCGTATATATTTGTCATATCAAAATTCATAAGAGCTTGTCCGCACGACAAATATCCGTCAGCCGCCCAACCATTTTTCTCTCGATGCGGGCAATCAGTCGGCATATGATGCAGATTTGTAAGTGTTGATCGTCTTATCGCATTTTGAATTTTAGCAATGATGGGATTATCCGTGTCGATTCCGCCCATATCCTCTACGACTGTATGAAAGCATCTGGCATTTATGGATTTAATCGTTGCACCCGGTGTAAAGCATACCCTTACATACCTAAAACCGTGATATGAAAATTCACCGTGCCATTTTGTTACACCCTCGCCCGTTATCACAAAATCTTGCTGAAAGCGTTTATCATTAACACAATGAGATATAGGCTCTAAATTCGGCAGATGCCCGTCAAAAAGCCTTTCGGTGTACTGAATAACAACGTGTAAGCCTGCGACTGCCTCTACCTCTATCTCAACATTGCCCGACAGATTTTCTCCAAAATCATACACAAAATCATAGGGCGAATTTTTTATAACAGCTGTCGGCTCAATAGTTTTCTCCAAGCGTATGGGGTTAATCTTCTGCTCCTTTAAAATTCCGAACGGAGGGTCAGCTACCATAACAGACCGATAATCCTCTTTCTCTGCAATGCTTGCATCGTATGTCTCCCCACCCCTTAAGGAGTTGTAAACCGTTCGGCTTTGGGTACATCTCCAGCTCAGATCGGTTTTTACCGACAAATCAGCATTCACATAAACCTCCGCAATGAATAACGGTCTTTTACGCCATATCGCATTTTCAAACGACCAACCGTTCGTCTGAAACTCGTTAAGCCAACCATTTCCCAAGGTTACCTCTATAACATTCTTGCCGTTGTTCTTATCCGCAAAATTCAGGTAATCAAATATGTCATAAACGTTATAATACACCGTTTTGTTATAATTGGAAAAAGCAGGTTGCAAAATATCCTCGCCTACCCGTCTGCCGTTTATCTTTAAAACGTAAAACCCAAGTCCGCTGATGTATATTTCGGATTTCTTAACCTCATCAGCTTTCTTTTCTATATAAAATTCCTTTTCAAAAGTCGGTGCCGCTTCTTCCGGGAAGCTTTCGGTTGTTATCCAATTTGCGTTCCGCAGACGATTATCGACCAACCTATCAGTGCTTAAATTATCGATATTGTTATATAAAGGCTTCAACAAAAACACTCCTTTTTCGGCTTGATATTATCTTAGGGTGAAAGAATTATTATAAATATAATACCTCAATTTCAAACAACGTACAAGTCTTATCTTCGCCTTTATTTGTAATATTTTCGCATAAAGCCTTTATATATTTAATCTTTTGTTATTTCTTTAATCAGCAAATTCATATCAATGTTGTCTTGATCTGACAAGCAGGTTTTATGAGATTTCTGTTCCTCTCGAACTGTTTTTATAAGAGCACTTAATTCATCGCCAAATTCGATGGTTGGTATAAGGCTTATATAAATCATAAATATGACGGATGCGCCCCCTCTGAATAGCGTCTGCAAGATAATAATCTCCAAGTGCAAACAATCTATCTATAAATATTCGGTCTGTGGTCTGAACATTGAGAATAAAAAGTGCCAAATCATATGGTGCACCTAATCTCAATAGACCATATTGGGATTTGTCTTGTAATGTTGCTTAGGTTTGTGCCGTGGCGAATTGCCTTTAGTATACTTTTTTCATCGGTACATTACATCTGCATAGGCTAGCTGTCAAGTTAATAGTGAAATAAATGCGGACATTATTTCACAAACAAAAGAATTACTGCAGCTCGTTCTGTTTTTTTGATGCTTTTTTACATCTATTTTTTCGGGGATGACACAAGATTGCATATGAAAAATTACATAGATTGCACGGCATAAACTATTTTTAGTGGATAAAAACTTTTATTTATAATCACCGGGTTTTTTGCCCGTAATATATCGAAATGCATTATAATAATTGGATGAACTGTTAAATCCGTATCCCATTGCAATTTCGAGTTTGTTTGCATTAGTGGTTCTTAAAAGTTCAATAGCCTTCTCCACACGCTTTGCAGTTATATACTCCCAAAGTGATATGCCGTTGAGTTTTTAAATATGGAGGAAAAATATGTAGGATTCATATTGGCTATATTCGCAATTTCATCAAGACTTATTCTTTGAGTAAGATTTTCGTCAATAAATTTAAGTGTTTTTTCTATAGGTTATATTTTATTTTAACACGAAAAAGAGCGACATAGCGTGCCACGCTTCTGTTATAGCAATATTTAATCCTTTCCTCAAAAGAAAAACCGAATGAATTAGAATGGCATCTAAATCATTCGATTTCATTGGCACTCGTGTACGAAATAGATGCTACAAAATTTAACATATTTTTGTATCTTTGTGCTCTGTCAAATACTTATCCATATCATTATTTATATTAAAATCTGGAATTATATCGTCTTTTTTCAGGCGACTCAGTTCATAGCTTAACCCCTTTTCAAGCGGCATAAGCTCGCTTTGTTTCATTCCGGTTGCTTCAAGGATTTTGGAGTTATCCATAACTCTGTTAAGCTCGCGGTCATACATAAGCTGATTTCTCGCTGCAATACTGCCGCCTACTATATCTATATAATCTTCATCATTTACCCAGGCACACTTTAATCCATATATCTTGTTATATATATCAGCAATTTCGCCCCATGTCTTATGTTCGCTTGTGCATACACTGTAAGTCTGTGTATATGCTTTTTCGTTGAACATCAATCTGGCTATCATTTTAGCCACATCTCCTGCCCAACACATTGTCGCCTGAACATTTTTTGCACCCTCCGGCAATACTACTGTCTTGTTTTCAAACATTCGGTATATCAAAACATTCGCCTCAAGTGTTGTGAGCTGAAAACGTCTTTTTGAATATGTTACAGCCGGGCGTACTATTGTGTAATTTGTGTACTTTGATACTCTCAGTTCATTTTCACATTCTGCCTTATAAATTGCATAATCGCCCGTGCTTAACAAAGATTTGTCATCGCACACATCCAAAAGCCTTGGCGACTTTTCGCTTATCACTTCACTTTCGGCATAAACGCGATATGTTGATAAATAAATATAATGCTTTGTGTTATCCAGAAACAGCCTCATATATGTTTCAAACTTCTTTTTGTCCGGATAAATCATAAAGTCCACAATACCGTCATATTTATTCTGTAATAATATTGATAGGAATCCTATATCTGTTGCATCTGCTTTTATGTACCTTAAATCCTTGTTATCGCTTTTTATATCATCTACCGAAACTCCGTCTACCGTATATCCCATATTTAAAAGCTCAGGAATAAGATATACACC
>CACYTW010000043.1 GCA_902777435.1 uncultured Ruminococcus sp.
TTGTAACTGAAATTTCCAATACATTTAATTTCACCCGCAACATCGAATACTGTAAATATGTTATCAACAACATTACCAATACGCATTTCGTCACTGCACGCAATAATTGTTTCCGACTCGTCAATCACACCGATAACACGCTTAATATCTTTTTTAAGCTGTGTCAATGTATTTTGAAAAAGTCTGTTCTGCATAACGCCACCTCCGAAAAACATAAAAAATACGTTTATTTATCAAATCTTTCTTATTATATCTTATATTTTTCAAAATTGCAATATTTTTGTGAAAAATTCATAAAAATTTCTTACTTTAATAAAATAACGTACAAAAATAAAAAATTTCGTCATCAAAATTAGTATTAAAGTTCCTTGACAGTACACTTACGTTAAGTTATAATGTTTCACGTATAATAAATAATTTGAAAGGAATTTAATAATATGAAATATATTGTTGTATTAACAGATGGTGCGGCAGATACTCCCGTTAAAGAACTCGGCGGCAAGACTCCCCTTGAAGCAGCACACAAGCCCAACATTGACGCTCTCGCCTCAGTGAGCGAAGTCGGCACGGTTAAAACAGTGCCCGATGGCTTTGCCCCAGGGAGCGACGTTGCAAACTTAGCTGTATTCGGTTACGACCCGCAGCAATATTACACAGGACGTTCTCCCCTTGAGGCAGAATCTATCGGTATTCCCTTAAAGCTGACCGACACAACCTTCCGTGCAAATATTGTTACACTCTCAGATGATGAAGGCTACGAAAATAAGACAATGGTAGATTACAGTTCTGACGAGATAACGACCGAAGAAGCACATCAGCTTATTGATGCTGTAAACAAAGAACTTGCTTGTGATGAATATGAATTTCACGGCGGTACAAGCTATCGTCATATTATGGTGTGGCACAATAAAGAAAATAAATTTTCTTTGACACCGCCTCACGATATATCAGGCAGAGTTATAGGCGAATACTTGCCGAAAGACGATACAATCCGTACTCTTATGGAAAAGAGCTATGATATATTAAAGGACCACCCCATAAATCTTGACAGAATTAAGCGTGGCTTGCATCCTGCCAACTCCCTTTGGATATGGGGCAACGGCACTAAACCCGACCTTGATGTATATGACAGCAAATTTGGCATACACGGAACTGTTATTTCAGCCGTTGACCTGATAAAAGGTATCGGCCATTGCGTCGGACTTAATGTTGTTGAGGTTGAGGGTGCTACGGGTACTGTCCACACAAATTACGACGGCAAGGCTGCCGCCGCAATTGATGCCATCAAAAACGGTAGCGACTTTGTATATATTCATCTTGAAGCATCTGACGAGGCAGGTCACAGACATGAGATAGAAAACAAAGTAAAGGCAATTGAGCTTGCAGACGAAAAAATCGTCGCACCTGTTGTAAAATATCTGCGTGAAACGGGCGAGGACTTCCATATGTTGATTATGCCTGACCACCCGACTCCCCTTGCAATTATGACTCACACATCAGACCCCGTTCCTTATGTTCTGTATAAGAGCGAGGCAGAGGCAGAGCCAAAAGACGTTAAATATACTGAGGCAGATGCTGAAAAAACAGGTATTTATGTTGAAAAAGGTCACACACTTATCAATAAGCTTTTCGGCAAATAATTTGATTGTACAAAATACATCTTACTATGAAATATAAAAAATATCAAAAATTTAACTTTTTTGCTTGCAATTTACTGCACTTTTTGGTATTATAAAGTTTGTGTCATTTATTATTTAGAATTCAATTTGAAATGAGGAATTAACTATGTCAACCAAAGTTGTAATCGGCGCCCAATGGGGTGATGAGGGAAAGGGTAAAACCATAGACATTCTCGCAGGCAAATCTGACGTTGTTGTCAGAACATCAGGCGGTAACAACGCAGGTCACACAATAGAGGCCGACGGTGTTACCTACAAATTGCACATAATGCCGTCAGGTATACTCAATCCAAGAACCTTAAATATTATCGGAATGGGGGTTGTAATAGACCCTAAAGTTCTGATTGAAGAAATTGATGGGATGGAATCTCAGGGAATAAGCACAAAAAATCTTAAAATAGATTCCAGAGCACACGTTATAATGCCCTATCATATTGAGCTTGACGGACTTTCGGAAAAGGCAAGAGGTAAAGGCGATATAGGTACTACAAAAAAGGGTATCGGTCCTTGTTATATGGATAAGACCGAAAGAAGCGGTATCCGTATGTGCGATATGATTAACCCCGAAAAGTTCAGCACAATGGTACGAGAAAACCTTAAAATCAAAAATAAGATTATTGAATTGGTATACGGCGGAACTCCGTTTGATGCTGACGCTGTTATCGCCGAATATAGTGCATATGCGAAAAGACTTGCCCCTTATGTTACTGATACTACACCGATTTTGTATGACAGTATTAAGTCAGGTAAGGAGGTTTTGTTTGAGGGTGCACAGGGTATACTCCTTGACATAGATTTGGGAACATATCCGTATGTTACATCATCACATCCTATCTCAGGCGGCGTCTGCGTTGGCAGCGGTATCGGTCCTAAGGACATTGATGAATGTATCGGCATATTAAAGGGTTACACCACAAGAGTCGGCAATGGTCCGTTCCCCACAGAATTAAATGATGAAGTTGGTGAACAAATTCGTCAGAACGGTCACGAATTCGGTACCACAACAGGCAGACCAAGACGTACAGGCTGGTTTGACGCTGTTATTGCTAAATACGCTGTCAGAACAAATTCTTTGACATCTATTGTTTTGAATAAGATTGACCCTCTCGGTAATATCGGCAAGATTAAGATATGTACCGCATATGAGAAAAACGGTCAGATTATCACCGACTTTCCTCCTACACTTGAGGAGCTTGCAGAGTGCAAACCGATTTATGAAGAGTTGGATGGCTGGACAGAGGATATCAGCAATATTAAGGACTTTAAGCTCCTGCCTATTGCCGCCCAGAGATATGTTCGCCGTATTGAAGAATTATGCGGATGTAAAATCGCTTCTATCGGTGTAGGTCCAGGCAGAGACCAAAATATTGATCTTTAATATATCTTGTTGTTAAGAAAGGTGTGATTATATGGCTGACAAAAAAGTTAAAACTGCATCTGACGAAAAAATGCTGACATATAAAGGTAAACCGCTTTTAAGATGCGGAAATGAAATTTATTATGGAAATCCCGAAGATAAATATGTTGTAATATTCCGTCTTGAAGACCAAGAACCTCTTGAGGACTTGCAAATTTCAAAGCGTGTTATTATTGAGCTTAAAACAAACGAGGGCAAGCGTTCTCAGCTTATCCGTCAGGCAGAGCGTGACGGTTTATATAAGGCCCTTGATATAGGTATTTTCTGGCTTGAACAAGCACTTGAAAACGGCTGATAACTTAAAATTTTGTACCTTGACTCCTCTCATTCATCTGTTAATGAGAGGAGTTTATTTTAAAGTTAATATGTTGTATAATTACGTAACACACGAACAATTGTGCAACAAATTATCCGTTGGCGATAGATAGTTGCCGATCCCTCAGTCGACTACGTCGACAGCTCCCTTTACGCAAGGGAGCCTCAAATTCAAAATGATTTTTCATTGCATTTGGGCTTGGCAAATGTATGGGCGTAGGGCAATTATTCAATAAAATTATTTTGAATTTAATTTATTAATAATTTTCACATTTTAAATTTAACGCAAAGGTGACTTAAATGAGTACAATAAACCTGATGAATTCAAATTTACATAACTCAAATAAGGGAATGCTTATCTGCAAAGATTGCGGACGTGTTATCTGTAACATCAGCGATAATCTCGACTGCTATAAGATTTCGTACATATGCAGGTGCGGTTCTATGGGTTCAGCCGAGGTAAACTCTGTGAAACTTGATATTGCCGACTCCTCTTACTCCGTACTTAAAAACAACCATATCATCTGTCCTTGCTGTAACTCATCACTCTTAGCATTGATGCCCGAAAACTACATCAATATCGCTTTCAGAATAAAATGTAAATGCGGTCACACATTTAATAAATTTAAAAATTATTCCGACATAAATAAGCGTTTGTCTGAATATAATTTATAATAATCCGCTTTTTTGTCTTTAGGGTGATAGCACAAATCCGAACCTGCCAAAATCTGCTCAAAATCACGGTTCGGGTTTATACTCTCACCCTAAATTGGTTTACATAATTCTTTTTCTTTTTTTCAAGATACTCAAAACCATTGATTTTTCGCTATTTTCTCCGATTAATTTAATGCAGAATATTGCGGTGAATACAGACTTGTTTTAGAGCATATTTTATGGCAAAATTAAATAGAATTAATTTGCAAACAAGGAGTTAAGTATTATGCGAGAAAACTTTAAATTCACAACGGAGTACGGTGACGAGAACACCGTCAAATTCACAATTGTCAAAGACGAGGATGCAGAGAGGCCATACGGCATATCCGCAGTTATCTGTGAGACAGGTGAAAAACCGACAGTTGCATCAGAGCGATATTTTACATATGCTGAAGCGATAGCGGTAATTGATATGCTGTGCAGATATCAGGTTACGCCCTGCACACTCTGTGATATAATATAAGCCTTCATACAATTTACAATACCTAATTAAAATCACCTCTTAATCTCCATTTTGTTGTAGACAATTAAGATTGTTTATGATAGAATAAAAGATATTAAGAGGTGATTTTATGTCTGTGTGTTGGACACCAAAACAGCTTGAGGCAATAGATGCAAAAGGTAAAAACATATTGGTCGCAGCAGCCGCCGGAAGCGGTAAAACGGCTGTATTAGTTGAGCGTATAATCAGAATGATATCAGATAAGGAAAACCCTGTTTCAGTTGACAGGCTGCTTGTTCTCACCTTTACCGATGCTGCCGCAACGGAAATGAAGCGTAAAATCGCCGCCGCTATCGACAAAAAACTTGAGGACTCACCAGATGATGTATGGCTCAAGGAACAAGCCATTAAAGTTAATTCTGCCTGTATCTCTACCATTCATTCATTTTGCCGCAGAATAATAACCAACAACTCACATTTGACAAATCTACCATCAGATTTTTCATTAATAGACGAAACCGAAAACAAAATTTTAGAGGAACGTGCTATCGACGCTGTTATGGAAAGCTATTACAGCAGGATAGACAAAAAAGACGGCTTTCGCTCTCTTGTTATGGGATGGAGCGAAGTCAAAGGCGACAATAACTTAAGAGAGCTTGTGTCGAGCCTGCATAACCTTTCAAGGAGCTTTTCAAGCCCGAGAAAATGGCTTTGTAATCTTTGCAATGACTATTATTCCTCAGTTAAAAACAATAATTCTATCGAATGTTCTGCGTGGGTAGGTCAGATAAAGAATAATATTTGTTCCTCTGCCGCTACAATATCAAACATATTAAGTTCCATTATCAGCATAATAGATAAGGAAATTCCCACAGATCACAAGTATTACGAATACTATTACAATATGTATCACAGCTTTTGCGATATATATTCAAAACTTGATACAAATACCAAAGAAGGCTTTGCTGAACTTTGTGAGCTTATCAGCAATTACACCATAGGCAGAGCACCGTCAAAAACCGGCGTTGAAGATATTGAGCCAAGGCTCTCATATCTCAGGGACAAGCATTTAAAAATAAATCTTGCATCAGCACAATCTATGCTCACCATCTTCAATGACGAAAATATCAAAAAGATTTCCGCCTGTCAGCCTGCTGTCAAGGCACTTATCAACATTGTAAGACTGACTGAAAAGGTACATCAAAAATACAAAAGAGAGCGTTCTGCCATAGACTTCAACGACTTAGAACATAATCTGTTCAACCTTCTGTGTGACAGATATGGAGCAGAAACTCCACTATGTTTAAAACTGCGTGACTACTATCACGAAATAATGATTGACGAATTTCAGGACACAAGCTGTCTGCAATTTGATATATTTAAACTTCTTGCCAAAAAAGAGGGTAATCTCTTTATGGTCGGTGATATAAAGCAGTCAATATATAAATTCAGAAATGCAGACCCAACTATATTTATTGACCTATACAAAGCGTACAAAAACGAAGACGGCGGGCATCTTATCTGTCTTAACCAAAACTTCAGAAGCCGAAACGAAGTTATAAACAGTATAAATGATATATTTGAGTCTGTAATGAGCGAAGATTGCGGTGACGTCAACTATACAGACGAAGAACGTCTTGTTTTAGGTGCCTCATATCCCCCAAATAGCAATTGCGAGACAGAGGTTATGATAACCGATACCTCTGACAGCGAAACACGCGACAAACTGCTTTTGGCACTTGAAACAGAAAACATAGAGGCACGTGCAATAGCCAATCGAATATATGACCTTGTTTGTAAGGAACATTTTATGGTATACGATAAAGATACCGACTCAATGCGTGAGGCAGAATACGGCGATATTGCCGTGCTTTGTAAGACCAAGTATGACAGAAACATAATCGAAAACGAACTTATAAACTTGGGAATTAACTCAATCACAGAGGGCGGTCAGCATTATTTGTCAACCATAGAGGTATCTACTATTATTGCCTTTTTGCAGATAATCGACAACCCTATTCAGGATATACCCTTGATTGCGGTTATGCGTTCTGCAATGTTCGGTTTTACTGCAGAAGAACTTGCTCAAATCAGAACCGCCGCCAAAGGCCGATACTATACGGCACTTACCGAGGCGGCAAAGAACAACAAAAAAGCATCTGATTTTCTGAATATGCTAAATAATTTCAGGGCTTGCTCTAAATATATGTGCGTAGACGAGCTTGTACGCAAAATATGCAAGGACACAGGCTACTTTGCAATTGTCGGTGCAATGCCGAACGGCGAACTCAGAAAGGCAAACCTAAAGCTTCTGCTTGAACGCTGTACTGATTTTGACAACGGCTCACTCACAGGATTATTTAACTTTATTAAATATATCGAGATGCTAAAAAGCACCAACGAAGATTTAGTCCCTGCCAAAGAAACATTCTCTGATAACAGCGCTGTCAGAATTATGACAATGCATAAATCAAAGGGACTTGAATTTCCTGTCGTGATAATTTTTCAGCTTGAAAAATCATTTAACAGAAGCGGCTCCAACGAAAATATTATTTGGGACGTAAAAAGCGGCATAGGTATGGACTACGTGGATATAAGGCAAAGAGTGCGCTTTGAAATGCCCAGCCGTGAGCTTATAAAAAACAACATACTCACCGCCTCGGCCTCTGAGGAAATGCGTCTTTTGTATGTTGCAATGACAAGGGCAAAGGAAAAGCTTATTTTGTCATCATCACTGTTGCCAAAATCCTCAAGGTCAGGCAATGATTGGGTTAAAGCAGAATACGACAACGAGCATCATCTACTGCCATTCATAGTAAAAAATATGAAAAATATGCGTGATTGGATATACGCATCGCTGTTAAATCATTCCGACGGCAAAATTTTGCGTGATATAGCAGGTAGACACGATATAGTTCCTCGCACCGACACAAATGGTTCGTTTAAAATATACACAGTAGATTTTAATAATAATTCAAATATCAGCGACTCTGTTACTGATACGGATAATGAATATGATACTAATACCGACTTCAACTCAGATGCCATAGACTATGTATATCCATATATGCATCTGAACACATTGCCCATAAAGCTGTCTGTCAGCGAATTAAAAAGACGGCGTATGCCCGAAGACAACAATGTCAGCTACTTAAACTCTGTACCTGGTACTCTTGCAACCACAGAGGACTACGGTGCGGCAGAGATAGGAACCATCACACACTTTTTCTTACAGCATATTGATATTTACAAAACAGATACACTTGATGATTTAGAACAACAGCTTGACGAAATGGTGAAAAAGTCTGTATTAAACATCAGTCAGAAAAACGCTGTTGACATAGACTCTGTTTACCGATTTTTTGAAAGCGATTTGGGAAAGAGATTAAAGTCAGCAGATAGATTTGAAAGGGAATACGATTTTTATATGCTTGTTCCGCCTACGGAACTCGATGAGAGTATAAACACAGATATGTCAGATGACATTATTCTTCAAGGTATAGCCGATTGCTTTTTCTTTGAAAAGGACGGCATTGTACTGATAGATTACAAAACCGATCGAGTAAGCGAAAATAACGCTGTAAAACGTGCTAAAAGCTACGAAACACAAATTGAATATTATTCAGCAGGTCTGTCAGCTATATTTGACTTACCTGTTAAGGAGCGTTATATATACTTTTTAAATTGCAAAAGAGCGGTTAAATTATAACAAGAGGTGAATAAAATGAAAGGCTTAATATTATCCATTACAGCCGGACAAGGTCATAATCAGACAGCAAAGGTCCTAAGTGACTATTTTAATCAAAACAATGTTGAATGTTCGTATATGGACGTATATGAATACATAAACCCAATTTTATCGGATACTGTTTCAAAGCTGTACCTTATGTCCACCAAGACAATGCCTAAAGTCTACGGAAAAATATACAGATTATGTGAGAAAAAGCCGGGCGACGAAATGCACACTCTGCCAAGGCTTACAAATCATCTTCTCGGTAAAAAGCTAAGCAAAATGATTAATGCTGAAAGCCCTGATTTTATCATATGTACTCACGTTTTTGCGGCACTTTTAATCACCTGCCTTGAAGGAGAAATCAGCAGTGACATCAAAACATATGGTATTATCACCGATTTTACCGTTCACCCGTATTGGGAGGACACCCGAATGGATTACTACATTACCCCCACCGAACTGCTGACCAAGCAAGCTGCAAAAAGAGGCTTGCCCGAACGAAAATTCATACCTATCGGCATACCAATCGACACTAAATTTGAAACAAAAATGGACCGCATTGATGCACTTAAGGCTCTGAAACTGCCAAATAAAAAAACTGTTTTAATTATGAGCGGAAGTATGGGTTTTGGCAATATATCAGAACAAATATCAGAGATTGATAAAATACCTCAGGACTTTCAAATTATCAGTGTTTGCGGTAACAATAAAAAGCTAAAGGAAAGCATAGACCGTCTTGAAACAAAAAAAGCCGTATATAACTACGGCTATGTTGATAATGTTGATGTGATGATGGACGCCTCTGATTGTATAATCACAAAGCCGGGCGGACTAACCACAAGCGAGGCGTTGGCAAAAGGACTTCCTATGATAATCAGCAACCCTGTACCCGGGCAGGAGGACAGAAATGTTGAGTTTTTACTAAATGCCGGGGCGGCTATCAAGGTCAGTGAAACATATCCTATTGACGAAGCAATATATCAGATGTTTATGAGTGACAGAATGTCCCTTATACGCGAAACTATAAGCGTCTTAGGCAAGCCTCATTCAACACGTGACCTTGCGAATTTTATAATAGGCTCCCTTAGCTGATTTTACCTAAGGCTCCCTTGCGTATCGTTGGTTCCCTTAATTATTTCTTAATTATAATCACACACTGCCCTCCTTGTGTAAAGTAGGGCAGTGTGTTTTGGCTTTATTGTATTTTATTCGTTCTCATTTTCTGTCGGCTGAGGCAAATAATTATGGGGATTTGCTGTTTCCTCATTTAAACTTATCTCAAAATGTAAATGTGGTTTTTCAAGTGCCTCAGCAGTTGCAGTGCTTCCTACTCTTCCTATGGGCGTACCTTTGGTAACACTGTCACCAATTGCAACCTCTGTTCCCTCAGCAAGATTTGAATATATACTTCTTACTCCTCCATTATGCAAAATGATAACAGTTCTGCCAAACATACCATTGTCGGTAATCGCCTCCACAGTTCCGTCGGCAACCGCCAACACATCTGTTCCTTCCTCCGCATAAAAGTCAATTCCGTTATGAGTTCTCCAATCCTTCAAGGTTTCTGAATACACCAGATTATCACCTGAATAATCCTTCACAACCGCTCCGCTTACAGGGAAAATAAATGTATCAGATGAACTTTGAGTTGTATTCTGTTCAGGTTGTTCGGAATTTTCTTCTGCCTTTTGCACGTTCTCCCTGTTATCCGTATCAGACTTTATTTCGTTGTCCTCTTGTTGTTTCGCGGCAGTAACCGCCTCCTCGTTATAGACAGCATTTAAACCGTTGTCTGCCGTACTCGTCTTTTCGTCTTTTTCCGCAACAGAACTTTCTATTGCCGATTTGTCAAAGGGCTTCTCTTCATTATTTGTAGCATCGTTTGGCACAAACGCCGTCATTATAATTGCAAAAAGTGCTACAACTGCTGTTGATATTCCAAGTACAATCAAATTTTTGGAGTCAAATAAAGAGCCTTTCTTTTTATTATTATTTTTTGTGTTCACTTATATCACCTCAAAGGTAGTATGAGCAAACAAATGGTATTTTATAACTACATTTTCATAATTTATTTATCACAGCTTATCAGCTATGTTGGGCAACAGCTTTCTTTCAAGGATTTCAGCGGTCACAGAAATCACAGCAATCACCAATATCAGATAAACAAATTTATCAAGATCCATAAATCTTCCGAACAACAAAGCACTTCTGTACCCCTCTGCTATCAATGCAACAGGGTTTAACTCCACAATTCTTTTTATGTTTGTATCAAGCATATCCACATTCCAGAAAATCGGTGTCACCCAAAAGCCTATATTTAATACTACATTTAAAATATTTTGAATGTCTTTATAATATCCGCATAATAAAGACAGTATCTTCCCGAGTGACAGAACATATGCATAACATATTATCACCATAACAGTTAAACCAAAAACTCCTGACATATGAATGTTATTTAAGACAGAAACAACAACCACAATGCTCAAAAAAAGAATATGAGAAAAAAGAGATGACACACAGCGTACATCAGGTAAAATCTTTTTGTTAAATCGCATTTTCTTAACAAGAAAAGAATAATCCCTGTAAGATGCACAAACGCTTCTCAATCCATCTGCTACAAACAGCCAGGTTGCAAGTCCTACTGACAGCCACAGGTAATATGGTATACCGCAAACATCACCGCCGCCAAAGGCAAATGTATACACAAACCTATAAACAGCAACCGTAACTAAAGGCTCGGCAATTGCCCATAGGACACCTAATGCCGAGCCTGCATATTTCGATTTAAAATCATTAACCGCAAGCCTGAATATCTCAAACAAGCTGACAAATATACTTTTCATAACACAATCACTTTATTATCCAAGCAGGAAGTCCCGTTTGAATTGCGTGCATAATTTTTGTTTTAAAGAACTTGTCCTCTCTGTTATGTTCTGCAATATATTCCTTTATATCCTGACGCTTGGAATATCCGTCCATAGGACAGGGATTATGCACAATCGGCAAATTCTCTTCCTTCGCAAAACCTTTTATCTCACCTTCGGGCAAGTATATCATAGGACGGATAACATATATATCCTTTCTCGAAAGATATGTAACGGGTGAAAAACAGTTCAATCGTCCTTCATAAAAAAGCGAGAGAAAAAAAGTCTCTAAAACATCATCATTGTGATGCCCCAATGCAACCTTGTTACAGCCAAGCTCTACCGCCAAACTATTCACACCGCCCCTACGCATTTTAGCACAGAGAGAACAAGGATTTTTTTCCTTTCTGACATCAAATATGATTTCAGCAATATCGGTTTTTTCCACAACGTACTTAACATTTAGTTTTTGGCACAATTCCTCAACCCCTGCAAAGCTGACATCAGGATATCCCATATCAAGAGAAACCCCAACAACCTCAAACTTTTTGGGATAAAATCTACGCAATTCCGCAAGTGCAACCAGGAGGGTAAGGCTGTCCTTACCCCCTGATACTCCAACGGCAATGCGGTCGCCGTCCTCAATCATATGATATTCGTCAACCGCACGTCTTACCTTACTTAAAATCTTCTGCAATCTGTTTTCCATATGTCACTATTCTTCTACACCATCTGCTGTATCGTTATTTTCTGCGTTACTGTCAACCTCTGATACCTCTTCGGCATCCTCCTCCTTTTTGACGCTTTCAACCGTCAAAATCTTAACTCCGTCAGCAAGTCGCATCAAACGTACACCCTTGGTAACTCTGCCATAGGTACTTATTTCTTCGCTTTCCATACGTATGATAACACCTTCTGATGTGATAAGCATAATATCGTCGTCAGCATCAACTATCTTCATACCTGCAATATTACCTGTTTCGTCGCTGACACGATAGGTCATCATACCTTTACCGCCTCTGTTCTGACGCTTGTATTCAGAAAGTTCAGAACGCTTGCCGTAGCCGTTTTCGCTGACAGTCAACAACTTGCCGTTTTCGGTTCCGATACACATTCCGATAATATAGTCATCATCATCAAGCGTCATCGCTTTTACACCTCTTGAAACACGGCCCATATTGCGGACATCTTCTTCGTTAAATCTGATT
>CACYTW010000044.1 GCA_902777435.1 uncultured Ruminococcus sp.
ACAGCATTTCCAATGCTGCGCCTTAAGCCAACTCGACCACCTCTCCGAAGTGTTTTGCTTAAAATTTTCATATTATTCTCAAAACAACTATTTAAGTATACCACAAAATTTAAAAAAATCAATAGTTTTACGAAAAATATTTAATCTTTTTAAAAAAACTGTAATAAAACACTTGATAAATTTGACAAGTTAGGTTACAATATATACGGAAACAGTATAAAATTAGCTCTGTAAAAAAGAGCGTATATAATAATTTTTGGAGGAATGTTCAAATGAATAAAAAAACAGTTGATGACATTGCGGTAAAAGGCAAAAAAGTATTGGTTCGTTGTGACTTTAATGTTCCGATTAAAGATGGTAAAATAACAGACGAAACAAGAATTTTAGGTGCTCTGCCGACAATTAAGAAATTAATCTCAGAAGGTGCAAAGGTTATTCTTTGTTCACATATGGGTAAGCCAAAGGGTGAGCCTAAGCCTGAATTGTCTCTCGCCCCTGTTGCAGTACGCTTATCTGAACATCTCGGACAGGAAGTTGTTTTTGCTGCTGACGATAATGTTGTAGGCGAAAACGCAAAGGCTGCTGTTGCAGAAATGAAAGACGGAGATGTTGTTCTTCTCCAGAACACAAGATACAGAAAAGAAGAGACAAAGAACGAAGAAAACTTCAGCAAGGAACTTGCTTCTCTTGCAGAAGTATTTGTAAATGACGCATTTGGCAGTGCTCACCGTGCACACTGCTCTACTGTTGGCGTAACAGAATACTTAAGTCCCTGTGCTGCAGGTTACCTCCTCGGCAAAGAACTTGATTTCCTTGGTAACGCTATTGATAATCCTGTTCGCCCTCTCGTTGCTATATTGGGCGGTGCAAAGGTCGCAGATAAGTTAAATGTTATCTCTAACTTAATTGAAAAATGTGATACACTTATCATCGGTGGCGGTATGGCTTATACATTCTTAAAGGCTAAGGGCTGTGAAGTTGGTACATCACTCGTTGATGATGAAAAAATAGAATACTGCAAAGATATGATGAATAAGGCGGAGCAGGCAGGAAAGAAGCTTCTTCTCCCCATAGACACAGTTATCACATCTGATTTCCCAAATCCTATAGATGCAGAAATCGCTGTTGAAACTGTACCATCTAATGCTATCCCTGCTGATAAGATGGGTCTTGATATCGGCGAAAAGACAAGAGAATTGTTTGCAGAAACAGTTAAGACAGCTAAAACAGTTGTTTGGAACGGACCTATGGGCGTATTTGAAAATCCAATTCTTGCAAAGGGTACAATCGCTGTTGCTGAGGCTCTTGCAAATACAGATGCTACGACAATTATCGGCGGCGGTGACAGTGCGGCTGCTGTTAATCAGTTAGGTTTTGGCGATAAGATGTCACATATCTCAACAGGTGGCGGTGCTTCTATGGAATTCCTGGAAGGAAAAGAACTTCCGGGCGTTGCCGCTCTTGATGAGAAATAATAATGTTTTCTATACCGCTCGCTTGGCACGAAGTGAGCGATTAGGGTGAGAGTATAAAACCGAACCGTCACCCTAATCATACATAATACTTGTGCAGAAAGGTTAAGATAAATATGAGAAAGAAAATTATTGCAGGAAATTGGAAAATGAACAAAACTCCATCAGAGGCTAAAGCCCTTGTTGAAGCTATTAAAGAAAAGGTTGCAAACGCTGCGTGTGACGTTGTTGTATGCCCTACCGCAATCTGTATTCCATCTGCTGTTGCAGCTGCTGAAGGCAGTAACATTGCAGTTGGTGCACAGAATGTTCACTTTGAAAAGAGCGGCGCTTTCACAGGAGAGCTTGCAGGCAATATGCTGACAGAGGCAGGTTGTAAGTATGTTATAATCGGACATTCAGAAAGACGTCAATACTTTGGTGAGACAGACGAAACAGTTAATCTCAGAACAAAGACAGCTTTAGAGGCAGGACTTATTCCTATCGTTTGTGTAGGTGAAAGTCTTACAGAGCGTGAGCAGGGTATTACTGATGATACAGTTCGCCGTCAGACAAAGATTGCCTTCCTCGGAATTTCTGCTGACGATGCAAAGAAAATCGTTATTGCATATGAGCCTGTATGGGCAATCGGAACAGGTAAGACAGCTACTGCTGACCAGGCTGATGAAGTTTGCGGTATCATCCGAGAAACAATTTGCGGTTTATACGGCAAAGAAGTTGCTGATGTTATCCGCATTCAGTACGGCGGAAGTATGAACGCAGGCAATGCTGCCGAACTTTTGGCTAAGCCGAATATTGATGGTGGTCTTATCGGCGGAGCAAGCTTAAAGCCTGACGATTTCGCTGTTATTGTTGACGCTGCAAAATAACTAAATAACAAGGGACTGCTTCAGTCCCTTAAATTTTGATTTAAGAGAGGAATTATTGACTTATGAAAAAACCATATGCTCTTATAATAATGGATGGTTATGGCGTAAATGACCGCAACGAAGGAAACGCTATATTTACTGCAAAAACTCCTAATATGGATAAGTATATGAAAGAGTGTCCTCACACAATTGTTCACGCATCAGGTATGGATGTTGGTTTGCCTGATGGTCAGATGGGTAACTCTGAGGTTGGACACACCAATATTGGTGCAGGACGCATTGTTTATCAGGAACTTACAAGAATTACTAAGTCTATAAATGACGGCGACTTCTTTGAAAATCCTGAATTATGTGCCGCAATGGATAACTGTAAGAAAAACGGAAAAGCGTTACATCTTATGGGACTTCTTTCAAGCGGCGGTGTACACAGCCATAACACACATCTATATGGTTTGCTTGAAATGGCTAAGAGAAACGGAATAGATAATGTTCACGTTCACGCATTTCTTGACGGACGAGACGTGCCGCCGTCATCTGCGGCTGATTTTGCTGAAGAACTTGTTGCAAAAATCCGTGAAATCGGTGTTGGTGATATTGCAACAGTTATGGGCAGATATTACGCAATGGACAGAGATAACAGATGGGAGAGAGTTGAAAAGGCATACAATGCTATGGTTCTCGGTGAGGGAAACAAAGCAGAAAGTGCGGTTACTGCTATCAAACAGAGTTATAATGATGATATTACAGACGAGTTTGTTGTTCCTACTGTTATTGAAAAAGACGGTCAGCCTCTTGGCAAGATTGGGGAAGGTGATTCAGTTATTTTCTTTAACTTCAGACCTGACCGAGCAAGAGAGATTACAAGAACAATTGTTGACCCTGACTTTAACGGCTTTGAAAGAAAGATGTTCAACACCTTCTATGTATGTATGACACAATATGATGCATCAATGCCTAATGTTCACGTGGCATTCAAGCCTGAAAGTCTTGTTAATACATTCGGTGAATATATAAGCAAAAAGGGTTTAAGACAGTTGCGTATTGCCGAAACAGAGAAGTATGCACACGTTACATTCTTCTTCAATGGCGGTGTTGAAAACGTATATGATGGCGAGGACAGAGCTTTGATTAACTCACCTAAGGTTGCAACTTATGATTTACAGCCTGAAATGAGTGCTCCTGAGGTTACTGCTGAGGCTGTTAAACGTATAGAAAGCGGTGACTATGATGTTATGGTTTTGAACTTTGCAAACTGTGATATGGTAGGACATACAGGTGTATTTGATGCTGCTGTAAAAGCTGTAGAGACCGTTGATGAATGTCTTGGTAAAGTGGTAGATGCCATAGAGAAGATGGGCGGTATGGCGTTGATTACAGCCGACCACGGAAACGCAGACCAAATGGTAGATTATGACACCGGCGGTGCGTTTACTGCTCACACAACAAATGTTGTTCCCCTTGTTTTGATAGGCGACAAAGAGGCAAAATTGAAACCGGGACGTCTTGCTGATTTAGCTCCAACCTTACTTGACCTTATGGGACTTGATAAACCGACTGAAATGACAGGCGAAAGTTTAATTGAGAAATAAAAATATGTTAAACAGCGTAGCGGATTAAAACTGCTACGCTGTTTTATTTTGTTTTATTGAAGAATTTGGCAATAATCATCATTATTGCCAATATTATAAATGATACCAAAATCAGAATTAGTGAATTGAATATCAATTCTTTTGCGGAGAAAATAAAAACATTATACTCTTTATTATATGAAAATGCGTTCACCGATATCGGTACAAGTCTAAAGAATATATATGTCAAGCTAAAAGAAATGATTGCTTGCAGACTCTTTCCTATAATATAAGGTTTTATTGATAAACCTGATGAACCTATAACAGAGGATACCTGTGCTAATACTGATAATCCCGATAATGATAAAAATGCAGAAGTCAGAGGAAGTGTAAGAAAATTAATACCGCTTGAAATGAGTTCGTTTATACCGCCTGTGATTTCTATAAATGCATAAATATATTTCTTGTATGCGGTATCAGGTAATACTGCCGTAAAAACTGCAAAAATTATAACATAACCGCATATTTTGAGAATCGTATCAACAGAGCTATTCAAAGCATTTGCTATATCAGAGGATAGATTACCCATATCACATTCATCACGTGATATGGGTAGTTTGTTTGTATTGTTTATCTTGCTGTAATTTTTGAAGAGTATTCCGCAAATAAGTGATGACATAATATGTATTAGGTAAAGTATAAGTCCGATTTTATAATTTTTAAGCATTCCGACTCCGATTGAACCTATTATAAACATTGGACCTGAATTATTGCAAAATGCCAGCAATCTTTCTGACTCTGTTTTTGAACACTCACCTGTTTTGTATAATGTTGCCGCACAGACAGCTCCTATGGGATAGCCGCTTATAATTCCAAGAATAAGAGCCAAACCTCCTGCACCTGATACACCGAATATGGGATACATTAATCTGCTTATATACTTACTTAGCATCCCGGCAAGACCCAGTGCTATGAACATATTTGCGCAAAAAATAAATGGAAAAAGCGATGGTATAACGATTTTGCCGCATATAATAAGTGATTTATTTGCAGCTTCCATACTTCGCGTAGGTGATATTATCATAAAAGCAGAAAGATATATTAAACATATTATAATCAAGTATGGTGCCACGGAAGATTTTTTATTGTTCATAGATATGCTCCTGTTATTAAATCTTGTATATAAATATTCTTTTGTCTTAATCTTTATTCATTTTCTGATTATTTACTGCATAAAAATTATTGTATAATATCTGTTATGGAATGGAGAATATGATGAAAAAAAACTCAAAACAAATGCAAAACAGAATAAGGGCACGACTTGCAGATACAGTAGATGTTTCAAAGGATATAATTCTTGATACCTTCCTAATAAGAGGAACAGGCAATAACGAGGTAATCATAGAAAATTATAAAGGGATTTTAGAGTACACAGAAAACTGTGTAAGAATTAAAGCAAAGCCGAGATGTATAAAAATTTGCGGTAATTCATTGGAATTATGCAATATATCTGATGATATGCTGTGCATAACAGGAAATATAGATAAAATATCATTTACCAAAAACCAGGATGGTGATGATGAATGAAAATAAGCAGACTATATTGCTGGTTCTACGGCTATCTGACAGTTTGTGCAGATGGCCCGTTCCCTGAAAGACTGATTAACATCTGCCTGCACAGAGGAATGTATATCTTTGATATAAAACGATATGGCAGTAATAGAATTATATTTAAAATTGATGTGAAATCTTTTTTTGATATAAGAATTCCTGCCAGAAGAACAAAAAGCCATATCAAAATACTGAAAAGAAGTGGTTTGCCTTTTATTATTCAAAAATACAAAAAGAGAAGATTTGTTTTGGCAGGGATTATAATTCTTGTTGCAATATTGTGGTATGCATCAAATCATATAATGGGAATAACAATTTATGGGAACAACAGAATAGCAACAGATACAATTAATAATGCATTGGAGGAATGCGGTTTAACTCTCGGAACAAAAACCTCAGACATAAAGCCTGATATATTACGTAACAGACTTATGATTAAACTGCCCGACTTAGCGTGGGTAGGGATAAATGCAAATGGTTCACGAGTTTATATTGAAATTGTAGAAAGGATCGAAAAGGAACAGGGTGTGGATAAATATGCTCCTGCCTGCGATTTGGTGGCAAGCAAAGATGGCGAAATAGAAAGAATTGAGGTTCGTGAAGGACAAACAGTATGTAAGATAGGCTCAGGAGTCAGAAAAGGGGATGTATTAGTCAGCGGAATTGTAGACAGCCCTGTTAAAGGCTTTGATTATGTAAGGGCAAGAGGAGAGGTTTACGCAAAAACACGATACAGTTTAACTCGCTGTTATCCATTAGAATATACGGAAGAAAATTATACGGGTAATAAGAAAAATAAATATATTTTAAAAGTTTTTGGGAAAGACCTTCCCTTGTATTTGTTCAGCAAAATTCCGTATAAAGAATATATATTAAACGAAAATACTGCCGAATACAAAACACCGATTGACATTATTCCGTCTGTTTTTATAACAAAAAAAGAATACAATGAAATAACAAAAGAGATAAAAACATCAACACCAAACGAGGCGAAAGACAGAGGAGGAGCTGAACTTATACAAGAGATAAAGAACTCGCTTTCTGAGGGAACTGAGATTATAGACGAAAATGTTTCGTATACATTAAACGAAAAAAATGAGGCAGAAGTTACTGCTGAAATTATATGCCGTGAAAATATAGCAGAAGAATATGTGATTGAAGTTGCAGAATAAATATATAAAAATGACGTTGTCCATAGATTACAAGGCAACGTCATTTGAATTTTAATTCTTTTTGTTAAGTTTAACAGCGTATACGATAAATGCAATTATTAAATACGCAATAATTAATATAATCGGTATTGTTGTATTCCAATACGAGTTAACAGAGAGTGCTTCGTTCCCTGTAATACTGTGGAGTACGTTTTCAAGAATGACACGAATTTTATTAAACAGTGCCAACCACAGAGAAAAGAATGCACATACAGCCGACAGTATTCCGTAATTTACACAGCGTGAACATTTTTTTGCTTTACCTACAGCAATTAATGCAATGCAAACAACTGCGAATACACCAAACATAATCCAAGTAACTGTTTGCATATGTATAAGTGTATTTGGGTTTTTATACAGATTGCGGAACAAAGTAAGGATAAAAATACCCAGCAATCCCAAACATAACTGTATCATATACATATTTGTAAGATGTTCCTTGCGTGCTGCGTTTTCCTTTGACTTATTTGATTTCATTGCCTTATTTGACTTCTTTTTTGACATTTGTATTCCTCCAAATTATATTATATTTTTATTTAATTACATTTCACCTGATTGATACATAATTGCGGCTAAAATAGCAGTGCTTACTGTTTCTGTACGAAGTATTCGCTTGCCCAAGCCCACCATATTTATGCCGTTTTCTTTGGCATATTCAGCCTCCGCATCGGAAAAGCCACCCTCGGGGCCGATAATTACACCGATTTCTTTTGCATTTGATGAACATAAATTATCACGCAGGGATGATACACCCGAGTGTCCCAAAACCTCATAGGGCATAACAGATAGTTCCGTTTGTTTTAATCTGTCAATAGCCTGTTTAAAGTTTATCGGACTTTCAACAGAGGGCAGAATACCGCGTCCGCATTGCTTTGCTGCCTCAACAGCTATTTTATTCCAACGTTTAATTTTTTCGCTTGATTTTTTAGGATTATCAAGCTTACTTACACATCTGTCCATAGATACAGGAACAATGGAAGAGGCACCAAGCTCGACCGACTTTTGAATTATTCCTTCCATTTTATCAGACTTAGGTATGCCTTGATAAATTATAACATTAACCTTAGGTTCTTGCTCTGAATATGTTTTTGATATGATTTTTGCATCACATACATCTTTATCAATAGAGATAAGTTCTGCAATGTATTCATAGCCTGTCCCGTCAAATATCAATATTTTATCACCAATATTCATTCTCAGGACTTTGGTTATGTGACCTGCATCTTCTGTAATTTTAGCATATTCTGTCGAAATATTTTCAGGTTCTGTGAAAAATCTTCTCATAACGCATTACCTCAAACAGCAGTTATTGCCGCCCAATCATCATCTTGTTTTATGTTTATGATTTTCAAACCATTTTCAGTTAATGCCTGCTTAACCTCCTCAAGCCTTTCAAGAATTATGCCTGAACATATGAATGTTGCATTTTCGTTCATAAATTGACGTATAAAAGGAGCAATAGCGATTATTACGTCAGCTACGATATTTGCAAGAACTATATTATGCTTTCCAAGCTTGTCCCTCAATTGTCTGTCCGATATGATATCACCTGTATATGTTTCGTAAACATCATCAGACAATTTATTCAATTTTAAATTTGAACGTGCCGCGTCAGTTGCGTTTGAATCAATATCAACAGCAATGGCGGAAGAGGCACCGAGCAATATACCTGTAATCGAAAGTATGCCTGAGCCACAGCCTAAATCAAGTATTGTATCTCCGTCTTTTACGTACTTTTCAATCTCTTCAAGACAAAATCGAGTGCTTGGGTGAGAGCCCGTACCGAAGCTCATTCCCGGATTGACCGTAAACACAGTTCTGTCTGTTGTCACATCAGATGTTTCCCATTCGGGACAAATTAAAATTTTTTCTCCTACGGGAGTCGGGTGGAAGTATTGTTTCCATATTTCTGACCAATCTTCATCCCTGACATTTTCTGTTTTTATATCAAGGGAACCATATTCGTTGTTTACATCTAAATTCTTAAGTGCAACCATAGAAGAACGTACAGCATTTAACAGATCAATGCCATCACTTCCGCAGGTGAGATAGAAAGTGATTGTAGTGTCGGCTTCTTTTAGCTTTTCGAGTTCTTCGTCAACGTAGTCCCAATACTTGTGGTTATCTTCAAGAAATTCCTTGAAATCGTCTTTGTCGCATATCTCAATTCCGTTAATTCCAAGTTGCAAAAGACATCCGCTAACGCTGTCAATTCCTTTACGGGTTGTTGTAATTATTGTTTTTATCCAATCCATAATATTCCTCTTTCATATAAGCAGATATGGAGCGACAAAATTTTGCCGCTCCTATCCGTTATTTAAACATATCCTTCATTTTTTCAAAAAATGACTTACGTTGTTTATATTTAGATGAATCCACCTTTTCATCAAAATGACGTAATATATCCTTTTGACTCTCTGACAAGTCTTTTGGAATTTCAATCTTTATTGTTACATATTGGTCACCGCGCTGTGTTGAGTTGACCTTTTGAATACCCTTGCCCTTAAGCCTGAATACAGTTCCCGTCTGAGTTCCCTCGGGTATGGTGTAAGATACTTTTCCGTCAATAGTAGGAACTTGAACCTCTGCACCTAAAGTTGCTTGGACAAATGAGATGGGATAATCACACAACACATCATAACCCTGACGTATAAATATTTTATGAGGTTTAACCCTTACATTGAGGATTAAATCTCCGTTAGGTCCGCCGTTAGCACCGGCATCACCCTCGTTTCTTATATAAACCTGCTGTCCGTTGTCAATACCTGCAGGAATTTTAACACGAACCTTTTTGCCGTTTCTGACAGTACCTTTACCGCCGCAATTTTTGCAAGGTTCTTTAATGATTGTACCCTTACCGCCACAACTGCTGCAAGTACGTACACTTTGGAAATTGCCAAGGGGAGTACGTTGTACGGTCTTTACCTGTCCTGTACCGTGACAGGTCGGACAGGTTGTGGGCGAACTACCCTTCATCGCTCCCGAGCCATTACATTCCTCACATTTTTCCAAATGATTGATTGTAATTTCACGTTCCGTGCCAAAACACGCTTCTTCAAAGGTCAAATCTATGTTATATGCAATATCTCTGCCACGCTGAGGAGCATTAGGATTTTGACGCTGACCGCCAAAGCCACCGCCGAAAAAGCTGCTGAAAATATCACCCATATCAAAGCCGTCAAAACCTGCACCGCCACCGCCGTATCCTCCGGCAGTCTGGTCAAATGCGGCGTGACCGAATTGGTCATACTGCCTTCTTTTATTATCATCACTTAATACCTCATACGCTTCGGTTGCCTCTTTGAACTTTGCTTCAGCACCTTCTTTATCGTTAGGGTTAAGGTCAGGATGATACTTTTTTGCTAATTTTCTGTATGCCTTTTTTATTTCATCACCGGAGGCACCTTTATCAACACCAAGAACCTCATAGTAATCTCTTTTATCTGCCATAATTTACTCTCCAAATACGATTAATGGACATATGCGTGTAAAACGCATATGTCGCATTAAATATTATTTATTGTCGTCATCTACTTCGGTGTATTCAGCATCTACTACATTGTCATTATTTTGCGTTTGCTGAGCACCGGGGTCAGCTTGTGCTTGCTGAGCTTGCTGTACCTGAGCATATAGTTTTTCAGATACAGAATAGAAAGCCTTTTGTACGCTGTCCGTCTGAGCTTTAACAGCCTCTACGTCAAGAGGAGTAGCCTTAAGCATTTCTTTAAGTTTATCAACCTCAGTCTGAATAGAAGATTTTTCATCTGCTGAAATCTTATCACCGATTTCGCCTAATGTTTTCTCTGTCTGATATACAAGATTGTCTGCATTGTTGCGAATATCAATTTCTTCTTTCTTTTTCTTATCTTCGCTTGCGTATTTTTCTGCTTCTTTAACAGCCTTATCAATATCCTCATCAGAAAGATTTGTGCTTGATGTAATAGTGATGTTCTGTTCTGAACCTGTACCCAAATCTTTTGCAGATACATTTACGATGCCGTTTGCGTCGATATCAAATGTAACCTCAATCTGCGGAACACCTCTCGGTGCAGGCGGGATATTTGAAAGTGAAAATCTGCCCAAAGTCTTATTGTAAGCAGCCATCTCACGCTCACCTTGAAGAACGTGCACCTCAACACTTGTCTGATTGTCAGCAGCAGTTGAGAATATCTGACTCTTTTTAGTAGGAATAGTTGTGTTTCTTTCGATTAACTTTGTAAACACGCCGCCCATTGTTTCAATACCAAGTGAAAGAGGAGTAACGTCAAGAAGAACGAGGTCGTCAACATCACCTGATAATACACCTGCCTGAATAGATGCACCAATTGCAACACATTCGTCAGGATTAATTCCCTTGTGAGGTTCTTTTCCGATAAACTTCTGAACAGCATCCTGAACAGCAGGTATTCTTGAAGAACCGCCGACAAGCAATACCTTGTCAATTTCGTTTGCAGAAAGACCTGCATCACGGAGAGCGTTACGTGTAGGCTCCATTGTCTTTTCAACCAAATCAGCTGTTAAAGAGTCAAACTGTGCACGAGTAATTGTGATATCGAGGTGCTTAGGACCTGTTGCATCCGCTGTGATAAACGGAAGATTTACATTTGTTGACATAACACCTGAAAGCTCTATTTTAGCTTTTTCTGCAGCTTCTTTAAGTCTTTGTAGAGCCATCTTATCTTGACGAAGGTCAATTCCGTTTTCCTTCTGGAACTCGTCAGCAAGGTAATTCATAAGTTTATCATCGAAATCGTCACCGCCCAAACGATTGTTACCGCTTGTAGCAAGAACTTCAAATACGCCGTCTCCGATTTCAAGAATAGATACGTCAAATGTACCGCCACCTAAATCATATACCATAATTTTTTGGTCATTATCCTTATCAAGACCATAAGCAAGAGCGGCAGCAGTAGGCTCGTTTATAATTCTCAATACTTCAAGGCCTGCAATTTTACCTGCGTCCTTTGTAGCCTGTCTTTGTGCATCTGAGAAATATGCAGGAACAGTGATTACAGCCTGTGATACAGTTTCGCCAAGGTAACTTTCAGCATCTGATTTAAGCTTTTGAAGAATCATTGCAGAAACTTCCTGAGGTGAATACTGCTTATCATCAATAGCAACCTTTCTGTCAGTTCCCATATCTCTTTTGATTGATGCGATTGTGCGGTCGGGGTTTGTAATAGCCTGACGCTTTGCAACCTGACCTACAAGTCTTTCTCCTGTCTTGGTGAATGCAACAACAGAAGGTGTTGTTCTTGCACCCTCAGGGTTTGTAATAACAGTAGGCTCGCCGCCTTCCATTACAGCAACACACGAATTTGTTGTTCCTAAGTCAATACCAATAATCTTTCCCATAATA
>CACYTW010000045.1 GCA_902777435.1 uncultured Ruminococcus sp.
GTCGCCCACAGCGGTAACGCCGAGAACCCTGCCGCCTGCTGTCATAATGTTTCCGTTATCAATTTTTGTGCCTGCGTGGAAGATGATAGCACCATTTTTCTCCGCGTCTTCAAGACCGCTTATTGGATAGCCTGTGGTATATTTTTGTGGGTAGCCGCCTGAGGCAAGAACTACACATACAGCCGCACCATTATCCCATTCGATATCAATGTCGGCTAAGCGTTCATCAATAACGGCGTCGAATATCTCATATAAATCAGACTTAAGGCGAGGGAGAACAACCTGTGTTTCAGGGTCGCCAAATCTGCAGTTATATTCGATTACCTTTACACCATCTGCTGTCTTCATAAGACCGAAGTACAAAACACCTTTAAAGGTTCTGCCCTCTGCGTTCATAGCGTTCATTGTGGGAATAAATATATTCTTCATACATTCATCCTCAAGCTCAGGAGTGTAAATTCTGCTTGGCGAGAAGGTTCCCATACCGCCTGTGTTCAGACCTTTGTCGTTGTCAAGAGCACGCTTGTGGTCCTGAGCTGATACCATTGGCTTTAAAGTTTTGCCGTCGGTGAAGGCTAAGACCGAGATTTCGGGGCCTGTTAAAAATTCCTCAACAACAACCTTTCCTCCTGCACTTCCGAACACCTTGTCATCCATTATTTCGTGAACGGCTTTTTCCGCCGCATCAAAGTCCTCGGCTATGATAACACCTTTGCCCAAGGCAAGTCCGTCAGCTTTGATTACAACGGGGAATTTATTGCAATCCTGAATATAATCTATTGCGGAGGCACTGTTGTCAAATACCTCATACGCCGCGGTAGGAATGTTATATTTTTTCATCAAGTCCTTTGAAAAGGCTTTGCTTCCCTCAATTATTGCGGCGTTCTTTCTGGGACCGAAGGCACGCAAGCCTGCATCCTCAAATGCGTCAACCGCTCCTGCTGCAAGAGGGTCATCCGGTGCAACAATTGTCATATCAATTTGGTTTGCTTTTGCAAACTCTACAAGCTTATCAAATTCCATTACCTTAATCGGCACACATTCCGCAATTTGGGAAATTCCGCCGTTGCCCGGTGCACAGTATATTTTTGTTACCTTTTTGCTTTGGCTCAGCTTCCATACGATTGTGTGCTCTCTGCCGCCGCTTCCTATTACTAATACCTTCATATTTAATAGCCTCTTTTCTGTCTTATGTATAGTTAGTTTAATTTTTACTTAAGTTTTGAACGAGGATGAGCTTTTTGATATACCTCTGTCAGTTTGTTTTTGATTACCTGTTCGTATACTTGGGTTGATGCAATGTCACTGTGACCCATCATTTCCTGAACAGATTTTAAGTCGGCACCGTTTTCCAACAAGTGTATTGCAAAGGAATCTCTTATTGTGTTTGGTGTTATATCAACCATCATACCCGAAATTTTTTGATATGACTTTATTATTTTGTATAGTCCTTGTCTGGTGAGAGGGTTGCCGTTAAGGTTTAAAAACAGCACATCTGTGTTTTCTGAATTTTTTATTTGTTTTCGCTTTTCTATATAATTTTTCACACACTCTTTGGCAAGAGAGTATATAGGGATAACCCTTTCTTTGTTTTTGCTGTGATAGAATATAAAGCCGACGTTTAAGTTTACGTCACTCAGCCGCAGATTGATTATATCCGTTGCACGCATACCTGTTGCGTACATAAGCTCCAAAATCGCTTTGTCGCGGTAACCCTTTATGTTATGACACACAGGAGTGTTTAAAAGCATATCAATCTGAGTATCGGAGAGAGCCTGAGGAGGTCGTTTTTCCGATTTAAAGCCGTGAATATCAACCGTGGGGTCGGTATCTATATGTTTGTTTGAAAACAAATATTTGTAAAAGGATTTTAAAGACGACAATACTCTTGAAACAGTTGAGGCTGACTTGCCTTGCTTTTTTAAATACAGCAAATAATTCAATACATCTGTTTGTGTTACACAAGCAGGGTCTTCTGTATTGACTTCGGCGAGATAATCAATAAATTTATTTATATCCCGTTTATATGAATCAACTGTATTTACCGATGCACCTTTATTGTGGGTAAGGTACAATAAATATTCGTCAGCATATTTATTCATAAATCTCATCGTCCTCTATATTTTTCTTAACTATATTATTCTACATAATATCTTCGGTTTTGACAAGAGGAAAATTGAATTTTTCTTAAATTTTTATATCAAGCCATAAATTTAAGCAGGAAGGGAGTTATAAAACCTTCGATATATCCGCACATAAGTATGGGTATAAGTATTACTGCGAGAATAATCATATTGCCGATTATAAGCCGTTTACGTTCTTTGTACAGAGCTTGAGATTTGTAAACCCTGTCGAACTTAATTGCGAAATTCAACTGAATTACGGAGTATATCACAATTGACGGAATTATAATTATATTCTGAAGAAGAAGCGTTATAAGTGAGAAGGCAAGACCTTTTAAATGCTCATTTAAAATAAGAAAAGTGTAGGTATAGCCGATACCATACCCCTTTGCACCCACCTCTAAAAAGTTAAGAGGCACAAGCCACACAAACCAGCCTGATAACCATATTATTCCAAAGGTGCGCAGATTCAACAAAACTGACTTAAAAAATACGCTTGATGATGAAGCACCGCCGATAATATATGAAGAGTAAAATGTATCAATGTACGAAACGGCGGAGGTTTCTGCCTTTGATGCGTTTGCAATACCGATAGATAATCCCGCCAATAAACTGATTATGGAAATCAGATATTTGAATTTGTTGTCGGCAATGTGTGTTGAAAGTTTGGCTTTGTAATATTTGATCATATGTACCTCTCCTTGTATATTTGTATTGATATATCAGAGGTTTGTAAAATGTGAAAACAGTATCACATATGTCGCAAATCCAAAATAATTTTATTGAATAATTGCCCAAAGCCCAAACAGTTGCCAAGCCCAACTGCAACGAAAAAATTATTCTGGATTTTACAGAACTAACGCATATTGCCGATTCTCCTGTAACGGTTTTCACATTATACAATCCCATAATATCGCTATACAGTATTTATATTATAAAACATACCTAAAAATTACAGGTTGTCCTGCATTATTTGTGTATTTTTACAAGCTGAATACGGGGCGTTGTATATTGACATTTTAGCACAAAATAATGTATAATATATGCTGTTAAAAATTTAATTGAAATCGGGGGGATAAATGTGAAAACATTTCACGGCGGAATACACCCCGGTGACCATAAGGAAGCGACAAACAAGAAAGAAATAGTCAACCTTACGCCACCGTCTGAACTGATTTTTCCGCTTTCACAGCACATAGGCGCACCGTCAAAACCCTGTGTTAATATCGGAGACACCGTGTGTATGGGACAAAAAATTGCCGAAGCTGACGGATTTGTATCGGCGAATATTCATTCATCGGTTTCCGGCAAAGTTAAGGCAATAGAGAAAAGACTGCATCCAAACGGATTGCCGACAATGAGTATAGTGATTGAAAATGATGGATTGGATACAGAGGCGGCTCCTATTGAGGGTTACGGCGAGGATTATGAGAAGAAGTCACCTAAGGAAATAATTAACATAATCAAAGAGGCAGGCATTGTAGGTATGGGCGGTGCAACATTCCCGACCCACGTTAAGCTGTCTGTTCCTGATGAGGCTAAAATTGATTATGTTATAATAAATGGTGCAGAGTGTGAGCCGTACCTCACGTCTGACCACCGTGCAATGCTCGAAACACCTAACGAAATAATAGGCGGATTACTTGTTTTGATGCACATATTCGGTCTTAAAGACGGATATATCGGTGTAGAAAACAATAAGACAGATGCGATTGCTGTTCTGGAAAAAGAGGCGGCTTTGGTAAAGGATAAGAATATACATATTGTCACTCTTAAAACAAAATATCCTCAGGGAGCTGAAAAACAACTGATAAACGCGGTATGCGGAAGAAAGATGGCTCCGGGGACATTACCCTGGCAGGTTGGCTGTATTGTAAACAACATCGATACTTGTGCATCAACCTATCGTGCTGTTGTTAAGGGTACACCGCTTACCACGCGTATTGTAACTCTTGGAGGCAGTGCTCTCAAAAACCCAATGAACTATAAAGTAAGAATAGGAACACCTTTCTCGTACGTTGTTGAACAATCGGGCGGTTTAAGTGAGCCTGCCGAAAAGGTTTTGATGGGCGGACCTATGATGGGATTGTCTGTTCCTAATATGGACGTTCCTGTTATCAAGGGAACATCAGGTATACTTGCATTACCTGCAAAAGAGGCAAAGCTTGATAAAGAAAGTCCGTGCATCAGATGTGCAAAATGCGTTTATGTATGTCCTATGAGTCTGCAGCCTAACCTGCTCGATTCGGCGGCAAGATTGCACGATATTGATAAATTAAAGAAATTGAACGTAACCGACTGTATTGAATGCGGAAGCTGTGCCTTTGTCTGTCCTTCTAAAAGACGTCAGGTACAGCAGATTAAGATTGCAAAGGTTAAGCTCAGAGAAATAGCACAGCGTGCAAAAGCGTAAGGGGAGGTTGACATTATGGAAAATATTTTAACAGTTTCACATTCTCCGCATATTGCCGGAAAGGATACGGTCAGAAGTATAATGCTTGATGTTATAATCGCCCTGTTGCCTGCCTTGATTGCAGGGTGCATTATATTCGGACTTCGTGCTTTGGTGGTTACTGCGGTCTGCGTTTTAAGCTGTGTTATTGCAGAATACATATGGAATAAACTTTTGAAAAAGGATAATACCTGCGGAGATTTAAGTGCGGTTGTCACCGGTATGTTGCTGGCGTATAATATGCCTGCGTCTATTCCGCTGTGGATGACAGTTATCGGCTCTGTGTTTGCTATTATAGTTGTAAAACAATTTTTCGGCGGATTGGGTCATAACTTTATGAATCCTGCACTTGCGGCAAGAGCGTTTTTGCTTGCATCCTGGGCGTTGGCAATGACGACCTGGTATCCTGTGGGAACTACGTTGCCTATCTTTTCGGCTCCTGATGCGGTAAGCTCTGCAACACCTCTTGCGGCGTATGCGGCAGGAGATACTGCAAAGTATTCGTATTTAACATTGTTTTTGGGAAATTACGGCGGTTGTATAGGCGAAACATCTGCACTTGCTCTGTTGTTGGGAGCGGCTTACCTGATTGTAAAAAGGGTTATCAGAATTCGTGTTCCCCTTATTTATATTGCAACCGTAGCTGTGGGAACTTGGCTCTTTGCAGACAGTAACGGTATCGGAAGCGGTGATTGGCTGTATCAGATTTTGTCGGGCGGTCTTATTCTCGGTGCTTGCTTTATGGCTACTGATTACACAACAACCCCGACAACGCCTAAAGGACAGATAATATTTGCGTTGGGTTGCGGTATTATAACTGTGTTAATCAGAGTGTGGGGCGGTTATCCTGAGGGTGTTTCATATTCTATTCTGCTTATGAATATTGCCACACCTTTGATTGATAAGTTTACTGCACCTAAGAGATATGGGTATGTCAAGAGCAAAAAGGAGGCGGCATAATGAGTAACAAATATTCATTTAAAGAAACATTCACTCTTATGTGGAAGTTGGGCGTTATCTGTATAGTTGTTGCCGGACTTCTTGCGTGGATTAACTCAATGACCGCACCCGTTATAGAAAAAAATGAAAAGACTACTTTTGAACAATCTATGACAGAAGTTTTAACAGGTGTAAGTGAGTTTGAAGAAGTAGATATAAGCTATACTCCAAGTGAAGCAGGAGTCAAATTAGACTCATTTTATAAAGCCGATGATAAGGGCTATGTGGTGACCACTGTATGCTCGGAAGGCTACGGCGGTGACATAAAGGTTATGGTTGGTGTAAATGCCGATAAGACCATAAACAAAATTAAGATAATGTCTTTAAGCGAAACCGCAGGCTTGGGTGCAAAGGCTAATACTGAGGAGTTTATGGGTCAGTACAGCGGTCTTAAATCGGGAATAGGAATTGAAAAGAACAATGGCGGAAACCCTGATAATAATACAATTTCTGCGATTTCAGGTGCAACGATTACATCTAAAGCCGTTACCAAGGCAGTAAACTGTGCGTTGCAGGCTGTTGAAGAAGGGGGTGCTGAATAATGAGTTCAAATAATAAACCATCAGCTTTTAAGACTTTCTTAAACGGATTGATAAAAGAGAACCCTACATTCGTGCTTATGCTTGGTATGTGCCCTACGCTTGCCGTAACAACAGGTGTTATTAACGGCATAGGTATGGGACTTTCGACAACGGCAGTTTTGATTTGTTCAAATATAGTAATTTCTATGCTTCGCAAGTTCATACCTAATAAAATCAGAATAGCATCATATATTGTAATAATTGCAGGTTTTGTAACAGTTGTCGAGATGCTGCTGAAGGCATATGTGCCTGCCCTTTCGGAAAGCTTGGGCATTTACATACCATTGATAGTTGTAAACTGTATAATTCTTGGCAGAGCTGAGGCTTTTGCATCAAAGAATGGTGTAATTGCATCTATGTTCGACGGAATAGGAATGGGTTTGGGCTTTACCTGTGCGTTGACCTTGATTGCGGCTGTCCGTGAGATTTTGGGTGCAGGAACTTTTGCCGGCATCAAGCTTTTCGGCGACTCTTTTCAGCCGATGTCAATTATGATATTGCCTCCGGGTGCATTCTTGACATTAGGTATATTGTTGGCGGTAATTACTGCTGTTGCCAAGAAAATTTCAGCTAATAAAGGAGGAACTGAAAAATGATAAGTGAACTTTTAATTATCAGCGTTGGTGCTATATTAATCAACAACTTTGTTCTTGTTCAGTTCCTTGGTATATGCCCGTTTTTGGGAGTGTCCAAAAAGGTTGAAACCGCAACGGGAATGGGTATGGCTGTTGTCTTTGTTATGCTGTGCGCATCTGCACTGACTTGGGTTGTGCAAAATTATCTGCTTGTTCCTTTTGGACTTGAGTATATGCAAACAATAGCTTTTATCCTTGTAATTGCCGTTTTGGTGCAGTTCGTGGAAATGTTTTTGCAAAAGTCAATTCCGTCATTATATAATTCTTTGGGTGTTTATCTTCCGCTTATTACAACAAACTGTGCTGTCTTGGGTGTGGCTATAAACAACATAACAAAGTTTGGCGGAGTGGAAATGAGCTTTATCAAGTCCATAGTCTACGGAACGTCGGCAGGACTTGGCTTTATGCTTGCTATTGTTTTGTTTGCAGGGGTTCGTGAAAGACTTGAAACGGCTGATGTTCCCGAATTTCTTAAAGGAATGCCTATTGTACTTGTTACTGCGGCACTCCTGTCGATTGCTTTTCTCGGATTTTCGGGACTTAGTTTTTAGGGGGTGCAGAATATGTCATATATATTAATCGCTGTACTGATTATTGGCGGACTTGGAATAATCTTTGGTATACTTTTGGGCGTTGCATCTAAAATATTCGCCGTAAAGGTTGACGATAGAGTCCCCAAAATACTTGAGGTACTGCCCGGTGCAAACTGCGGCGGTTGCGGTTTTGCAGGATGCAGTGCATACGCGAATGCTTTGTGTGCAGGCGGTGTTAAACCGGATATGTGCCCCGTAGGCGGTGCGGCTGTTGCCGAAAAAATATCCGATATATTGGGTGTGCAAGCAGAGGAAAAAGAAAAAATGGTAGCAAGGGTATTATGCAACGGCTCTCCTGACAGAGCGGTTCAGAAATATACCTTTGACGGGCCAAAAGATTGTCATAGTGCCGCAGTATTGGGCGGCGGTGAAAAGATGTGTCCCCACGGCTGCTTAGGTTTTGGTTCGTGTGTGAGTGTGTGCAAGTTCGGTGCTATCTCTGTCGAAACAGGCGTTGCTGTTGTAGATGTTGAAAAGTGCGTGGCTTGCGGTGCTTGTGCGTTGGAATGTCCTAAAAAGATTATTAAGATATTACCGGCAAAAAGCAAGTACACAATCACTTGTAAATCTGTTGAAAAGGGTAAGATTACACGTCGTGATTGTGCTGTTGGTTGTATTGGCTGCGGTATCTGTGCAAAGAACTGCCCTAAGGAAGCCATTGTTGTTAAAGACAATGTTGCGGTGATAGACCCAAGCAAATGCGTCAACTGCGGAATTTGTGCAAGCAAATGTCCGCAAAAGGCAATAAATAAGGTTTGTTAATAAAACTTTTTGTATAAAAAGCCTTGACATATAATATTTTTTAATGTATAATTACATCTGTAAAGTTTTTGTGCTTTACAGATGTTTCTTTTTTGGAGTGGTATTGATGGATAAAAAGGCACAAGTTGGATTGCTGTTTTCTTTTTACAGGAATATGCTCACCGACAGACAGAATGAGTGTGTTGACTTGTACTATAATGAGGACTTATCACTCTCGGAAATAAGTGAACATTTGGGGATTACCCGTCAGGGTGTCAGAGATAATATAAAACGTGCGGAACAATCTATGTATGATATAGAACAGCGTTTGGGATTGGCATCAAAGTTTTTAAGGATACAGGAAAAGCTTGATAACATTGACGATATCATACGTGAGATTGAGCAGTCGCCCAACGTCAGATATTTGTCGGACGATATTAAGCATAAAATTAACGATATACTGACTATTATTTCTGATATTAATGAGGGTGAGCAGTAAAATTTACACCGAAAGGAGTATGACATATGGCGTTTGAAAGTCTTTCCGATAAATTGCAGAACACCTTTAAAAAGCTGAGAGGCAAAGGAAAAGTTGGCGAAAAAGATTTAAAAGATGCAATGCGAGAGGTTAAACTTGCATTACTTGAGGCTGATGTTAACTTTAAGGTTGTAAAGGATTTTGTTAAAAAGGTTAGCGAGCGTGCTTCCGGTGCGGAGGTTATGGAGTCTTTGACTCCGGCACAGCAGGTTATAAAAATAGTAAATGAAGAGCTTATCAATTTGATGGGCGAGAATGAGGCTAAGCTTGAGATTTCTTCAAAGCCGCCTACGGTTATTATGATGGCAGGTCTTCAAGGTGCAGGAAAGACTACGACGGCGGCTAAACTTGGCGGATTGCTTAAAAAACAGGGCAAAAGACCGTTGCTGTGTGCCTGTGACGTATACAGACCTGCAGCTGTAAAGCAGCTCCAGGTTGTCGGCGGTAAGCTGGAACTTCCCGTTTACGCCGAAGAGGGTTGTACTGATGCTGTTAAAATAGCAAAAGATGGTTTGACCCACGCGATTAAAAATGCAAATGATATATTTATTATAGATACAGCCGGCAGACTTCATATTGATGAAGAGTTGATGAATGAGTTAAAGCAAATCAGCGCTGAGGTCAACCCCAATGAGATACTTCTTGTGGTTGATGCAATGACAGGTCAGGATGCGGTCAATGTTGCTGAGGCATTCAATACCGAACTTGAGATAAGCGGTGTTGTTTTAACAAAGCTTGACGGCGATACAAGAGGCGGTGCCGCACTTTCTGTAAGGGCGGTCACAAATAAGCCTATTAAATATTGCGGTATGGGCGAAAAGCTCACCGACCTTGAGGTTTTCCATCCTGACAGGATGGCCTCTCGTATACTTGGTATGGGTGATATGCTTAGCCTTATAGAAAAAGCTGAGCAGGCACTTGATATGAAGAAGGCTGAAGAACTTGAAAAGAAGCTCCGAACTCAGCGTTTTACTTTTTCAGACTTTTTGGACCAGATGGCACAGATGAGAAATATGGGCTCTATGCAGGATATACTCAGTATGCTCCCGGGGGTAGACACCAAAGCTCTTAAAAATGTTGACATTGATGAGAAAAGACTTTCTCATATTGAGGCTATTATTACTTCAATGACACCGAGAGAGAGAGAGCTTACTGATAAGCTGACACCCTCCCGCAAAGAGAGAATTGCAAAGGGAAGCGGAACATCTATGACCGAAGTCAACGCTCTGATAAAGCAGTTTGAACAGATGCAAAAAATGATGAAACAGCTTTCGGGGGGAATATTTGCCAAGAAGGGCAAACGCAGATTTAATCCATTCGGGAAATTCGGCGGATTAATGTAATTTATATAACTTAAGAAAAATAATTAAATCATATATATTTTGGAGGTATTTTAAAATGGCAGTAAAAATTCGTTTAAAGAGAATGGGAGCAAAGAGAGCTCCGTATTATCGTGTGGTTGTTGCTGATTCAAGATTTCCGCGTGATGGCAGATTTATCGAGCAGGTTGGTACTTACAACCCAATGACAGACCCTGCAACAACAGAGTTTGATGCAGAAAAGGTTCAAAAGTGGATTGGAAACGGTGCTCAGCCGACAGATACTGTTAAGCGTCTTCTTAAAGAAAAGGGTATCATCTAATTCGTTAAAAAGGAAGATTAAGAGATGAAAGAACTTTTAGAATTTATTGCAAAATCTATGGTAGATAACCCTGATGCAGTTGAAATTACTGTTGTAGAAAGGGATGCTGCTACCGTGCTTAAGCTCCACGTTGATGAATCTGATATGGGGAAAGTAATCGGTAAGCAGGGAAGAATTGCCAAAGCTATCAGAACTGTTATGAAGGCTGCGGCAAGCAATGAGAATAAAAAAATAATAGTTGATATTATTTAACTACGGAACTGCTGTGCAGGACGTACAGCTTTGTATTGTTGGCACAGCAGTTACTTTTATTGTGAATACAACAAGGTTTCGGGGCACCCGACCGCAATCTTTGATTGCGTTATCGGGTCGGGTTCTTATTTTTTGGTGAAAATAGAAAATATGAAAAATAATTTTTTAGAAATCGGACAGGTCGTAAATACTCACGGTATTCGCGGTGAGCTGAAAATTCAGCCGTGGTGTGATGACCCGATGATATATGATGAACTTGAATATATTTACATCGGCGGTAACAAGTACAATATTTTGCGTTCAAGATTGCACAAAAATTGTGAAATTGTTGCTGTTGAGGGTATTAATAATATAAATGATGCAGAATTACTGCGAAATAAGATTGTAACTGTTGAGAGAGAAATGTTGGGTGAGCTTCCTGAGGGAAGATATTACATTGTTGATATTATCGGCTTGGAGGTTAAAACCTCAGACGGCAAGTATCTCGGCGTGATTGATGATGTTATTCACACAGGCAGTAATGATGTCTATCAGGTGGCACGGGAAAGCAAAAAGCCTGTTCTTATTCCTGTTATTGATGAGGTAATTGACGAGGTCAATATTGACGGCGGTTATGTTATTATTACGCCTTTGAAGGGATTGATAGATGATGAGGTTTGACATTCTGACTCTCTTTCCCGATATGATGGAGGCGGTTCTCGGTGACAGTATTATCGGAAGAGCAAAAAAAAACGGCTTAATCGAGATTAACTGCATACAGATACGTGATTTTACACACGATAAGCATAGGCAGGTGGACGATTATCCCTATGGCGGGGGTCGTGGTATGGTTATGCAGCCACAGCCGATTTATGAGGCGTATCAAAGTATATGCGATAAATTGGATTATAAGCCATATACCATTTATTTATCACCTCAGGGTAAAACCTTCAGGCAGAGTACGGCAAAAAGATTGGCTAAAAAGGAGCATATCGTTTTGCTTTGCGGTCATTATGAGGGAGTGGATCAGAGAATATTGGATGAAATCGTTGATGCGGAGATTTCAATTGGTGACTATGTATTGACAGGCGGAGAAATTGCTTGTATGGCGGTTGTTGATGCTGTTTCCAGATTGGTTCCAGGAGTTTTAAAGGACGAGGAATCGTTTTCTGAGGAGTCACATTACTCAGGATTGCTTGAATATCCGCAGTATACACGTCCTGAAGAATGGCACGGTAAGAAGGTCCCTGAAGTTCTGCTGAGCGGACATCACAAAAATATTTGTGAGTGGAAACGCAAAATGT
>CACYTW010000046.1 GCA_902777435.1 uncultured Ruminococcus sp.
CGGAAACGCACATGGGCGTAATAATCTCTTATCATTCCTTGCCTTGCGGATAAGAGAAATTTAATTACTATTTGTGCCAACGCAGGGCGGCGGAATGGAGATTATTATGAATCAAGATATAATTTACGGAAGAAATCCTATAATAGAAGCTCTTGAAGCAGGGCGTACTATTGATAAAATTCTTATTCAGGACGGGGTCCGACATTCACAGTTGGGACACATCAGAAATCTTGCCAAGGATAAGGGCATTTTATATCAATTTGTAGACAAGCGCAAGCTTGACAAACTGACCGAGGGCGAAAATCATCAAGGGGTTATCGCATTTGTTGCGGCACGCAGTTATGTCACGGTTGACGAAATTTTAAAATCTGCCGCCGACAAAGGTGAGGCTCCATTTTTAATAATTGCCGAGGGCATAACCGACCCACACAATCTGGGCAGCATTATCAGAACAGCAAATGCCGCAGGTGCACACGGCGTAATCATTCCGAAGAACAGGAGCGTTTCATTAAACTCGGTAGTTGCCAAGGTTTCGGCAGGAGCGGTAGAGCATACTCCCGTGGCAAGAGTCACCAATATTGCTCAGACACTTGATACCTTAAAAAAGAATGGCATATGGATTGCAGGAACAGCACTTGAAGCCACACAATTGTGCTACGACTGCGATTTGACAGGCCCTCTTGGAATTGTAATCGGAAGTGAGGGCGAGGGTATGAGCCGTATTGTAAGAGAGCATTGTGATTTTCTTGTTAAAATACCAATGTGCGGCAAGACCGAATCATTAAATGCATCTGTGGCGGCAGGAGTTCTTATGTATGAAGCAGTCAGACAACGTATATCCAAATAAGCATTTTGAGGTGAACAGCATATGAGAATTTTAGCAATAGGTGATATAAACGGCGAGGACGGGAGAGAATTTATATACAACAATTTAAGCCGTATACTTTCAAAATATAAAATAGACTTTTGTATTGCAAATGGTGAAAATTCCGCGGAGCCAAACGGCATCACACGCGATATAGCAAACTCACTTTTTATGAGCGGAGTAGATGTAATCACAATGGGAAATCACACATTTGACAATAAGGAGTCCGCCTGCGTTTTAGAGGATAATGACAAGGTAATACGACCTCTCAACTATCCTCCCGAATGTGAGGGAATGGGATACACGATTTATGATATCGGCTATACAAAAATTGCAGTGGTAAATTTAATCGGCAGGGTCGGTATGACTTCCGCTGATTGTCCTTTCCACGCAATAGAAAATTTACTGCCCAAGTTAGACACAAATATAATTTTTATTGATATGCACGCAGAAGCAACAAGCGAAAAAATCGCTCTTGCCAATTATCTTGACGGACGGGTGAGTGCCGTTTTCGGAACACACACTCACGTTCAAACTGCCGACGAGAGAATACTGCCTAACGGGACAGGCTTTATATGCGACTTAGGTATGACGGGTGTTGAGGACTCTGTTTTGGGTGTAAAAAAAGAAATTGTCATAGGTCATTTTTTAAATCCCGTAAAACGCGTACGCTTTGAAAAGGAGCACGGCACAGTTTGGTTTAACGGCTGTATATTTGACGTTGATAACAGCACGGGAAAGACAACTGCTGTCGAACGCTTGAGATTTACCAAACTGTAATCGAGGTGGTTTAGTTGAGCTTTTATGAATTTAAAATTAACAACAGAATGTATGTAAAGTCAGATTTATTTGACAACAGCCGTATAACTCACGGCTTTACCTCTAAGCTTGGCGGTGTCAGCCACGGCAAAATATCAGGCCTTAACTTAGGCTTTAGAGTTGGTGACGACAAAAAGTCAGTTTTGGAAAACTACAACTTGGTTTCAAAAGATTTGTCTTTTGATTTAAACAGAGCGGTTTTGTCCAAGCAGACACATACCGACAACATACGAGTTGTAACCGAGTCCGATATGGGCAAAGGTATTATGCGGGATAGTGACATAGAGGATACAGACGGACTTGTCACAAACATACAAAATGTTCCCCTGGTGATATTTGCGGCAGATTGCACACCTATACTTTTGTACGACAAAGCAAATTCTGTTATTGCCGCTGTTCATTCAGGTTGGAGGGGCAGTGTAAAAGGAATTGCTCCAAAGTGCATTAAGCTAATGAAAGAAGTATTTGGCAGTAATCCCAAAGATATCATTGCCGCAATCGGGCCTTGTATCGGTCCTTGTTGTTTTGAATTCGGTCCTGAGGCAATCCACATATTTTCGTCGGAATACAGAAAGCAGAAACCTGACGGAAAATATATGATTGACTTGTGGGCATACAACCGAGATAAAATGATTGAGGCAGGTCTTTCAGACGAAAACATTGATATCAGCCGAATATGTACAGCTTGCAATGCAGACAGGTTTTATTCATACAGAACCCACAAGGACAAAACAGGCAGGCTTGCAGGCATAATTATGCTTAGAAAAACAGGGTGATTTTTGAAAATCGCCCTGTTTTTTTACATAATAAATTAATCCTTTAAAAGCTCTTTTGCTCGCTCTATATCTTTAATGTCAAGCAGACAAGAAATCTCTGTTTCGCCTGTTGTTATCAGCTTTACAGGTATATCGTGTTCAGCCAACAATTCAAAAAGCTCCGCCGCAACACCTGAGGTATTTCTCATTCCCTCACCGATTAAAATAATCTTTGTATTGTTTCCGTTTAAATCGGTTGAGATTTCAGGGCTTACAGAACGGAATGCCGTAGTTGCCGATATAACCTCTGCCAAGCTGTCCTGAGGGACAGTAAACGAAAGATTGATTTTTTCTTTATATGGTGCTGTTTGACAAATCATATCTACTGTCACACCTCTTGAAGCTATTTCGTTCAATATAAAAGAAACATTCTTTGTATTATTCGGAATGTGGTTAATGGTAACGAGTGCCACATCCTCTAAATATGAAACTGATGTAATTGTTTTAATCATATAAAGTTCCGCCTTTCCGTATTCTCACATTTTATTTAATCAGGTCTTTCATAGAATACATACCCGATTTTGCACCTGCCAAAAATGCAGCAGCTTTAACCGCTCCCACCGCAAACACCTCTTTTGAAGTTGCGGTGTGTTTTATCTCTACAACCTCGTCCGTACCTGCAAAAATAACAGAGTGTTCACCAACAATGGTGCCTCCGCGCATAGAGTGAATGCCTATTTCTTCCTTATCTCTTTTTTTGCGTACGTTGTGTCTGTCGTAGGTGTACTCCGTTTCATATGACACAGCCTCAGATATTGCATCCGCTATCGCAAGGGCTGTACCGCTGGGTGCATCAAGTTTTTGATTATGGTGCTTTTCAATTATCTCTATGTCAAACTTATCTTCAAGAACTTTAGCCGCACGCTGAACCAAATCAATCAGCAAATTGATACCAAGCGACATATTTGCAGAATAGAATATTGCTGTTTTTTCAGATACCGTCTTAATGTGTGAAACCTGCTCACCCGTAAGACCCGTTGTGCATATAACCGCCGGAATAATGTTTTCTGATGCATAGTCAAGTATTTTATCTGTCATTGACGGATGTGAAAAATCTATTATAACATCTATCTTCTCTTTTACTTCATTAATATCGGTATATATGGGAAAGTCAAATTCTGATGAAGTTTTTATGTCATATCCTGCCGCAATTACTGCCCCATCAAATTCAGAAGTAGCCTTTGCAACCATATGTCCCATTTTCCCGCATACTCCGCATAACAATATATTTATCATTTGAATCACCTTTTAAATTAGTCAGTTATATCGTTTAATAAGCCGTATTTTTTAAGAGTTTTATCAAGGCGGTCAAGATTTTCGGGCATCATTTCACACAATGGCATTCTGAAACCGCCAACGTGATAACCCAACAAGTTCATTGCTGTTTTTATAGGAATAGGGTTCACCTCGATAAATAACACTTTAATAAGCTCAAAGTATTTTAGGAACAAATCACGTGACTCATTGGTTTTACCCGCCTCATACAAAGCACAGATGTCGTGTGTTTCCTTTGGCAGAATATTGGCTATTACAGATATAACACCCTTGCCACCCAAAGACATACAAGGAACAATCATATCGTCATTGCCCGAATAGATAACAAGGTCTGTTTCAGCAGCAATCTGTGCAACAAAATCTATATTGCCCGACGCCTCTTTAATGGCATTTATATTCGGTATTTTGTCAAGTTTTTTAAGTGTGTCGATCGTGTATCCCAAACCTGTACGGCTCGGCACATTATAGAGTATAATAGGTATATTTACACTCTCAGCAATCTTTTTTGTATGTAAATAAAGTCCGTGCTGAGTTGTCTTATTGTAATATGGTGTAACAACCAACAAGCCGTCAGCACCTATTGACTCTGCATACTGACTGAACTCTACCGCGTGGGCAGTATCATTGCTCCCCGTACCTGCAATAACAGGAATACGTCCTGCCGCCTTCTCGACAGCAAAACGCATAACCTCTTTATGCTCATCATCAGGCATTGTAGAAGCCTCTCCGGTGGTACCGCATATAATGATTGCATCAGTACCATTCTCAATATGAAATTCAATTAATTCAGCAAGCTTTTCAAAATTTACTCCATTTTCGTTAAACGGTGTTACCAAAGCTACACCTGAACCTGTAAATATCGGTGTCTTCATATTAATCCTCCTGTCAAGATTTATATTTATTAATCAAAATATCCCTTTGCGGCAAGAAGCTCTGCCATCAAAACAGCACCGCCTGCAGCACCTCTGAGAGTGTTGTGAGAAAGACATACAAACTTATAGTCATACTGTGTATCCTCTCTCAATCGTCCCATTGAAACAGCCATTCCGCCCTCTAAATCACGGTCGAGTCTTGTCTGCGGACGGTCAGGCTCTTCAAAGTAGTTTAAGAACTGTTTTGGTGCAGACGGAAGTTCAAGCTCCTGCGGTACACCCTTAAACTCTTTCCAACACTTCTTTATTTCGTCAATTGACGGCTTATTTTTAAACTTTACAAATACGGCAGCCATATGACCATCTGATGAAGGAACACGCAGGCACTGTGTTGTGATTGACGGTGAAGCAGCATCTATAATTTTATCGCCGTCAACTCTGCCCCAAATCTTAAGAGGCTCAATCTCGCTCTTCTCTTCTTCGCCGCCGATATACGGAATAACATTATCCACCATCTCCGGCCAGGTTTCAAAGGTCTTACCTGCACCTGAAATAGCTTGATATGTGCAGGCAAGCACCTTGTCTACACCAAACTTCATAAGCGGGTGCAGAGCAGGCACGTAGCTCTGCAATGAACAGTTTGATTTTACTGCTACAAAGCCGCGTTTTGTTCCCAATCTCTTGCGCTGTGCATTGATTATTTCTGCGTGTTCAGGATTGATTTCCGGTATAATCATCGGAACATCGTCCGTGTGTCTGTTTGCCGAGTTATTTGATACCACAGGGCATTCCGCCTTGGCGTAAGCCTCCTCAAGTCCACGGATTTCGTCCTTTTTCATATCTACCGCACAAAATACAAAGTCAACCGATTTGGCAATTTTCTCAACATCAGCAGTTGCGTCGTATACAACCATATTTCCGACCTTCTCTGAAAGCTCGGTTTTCATAGCCCAACGCTTTCCTACTGCCTCAGAATATTTTTTTCCTGCACTTCTCGGCGAAGCAGCAAGCAGCGTCAAGTTGAACCACGGATGATTTTCAAGCAATGTTATAAATCTCTGTCCCACCATACCTGTTGCGCCTATTACGCCTACGTTGTATTGTTTCACAATAATTCCTCCTAAGATTACCTCTCGGTTTTAATTCTTTTGATTTATATATGCCCAATATAATATTACGCATAATTCTACTTATTTATTATATGTCAAGTAACTCATTATGTCAAATGTCATTTTAGTAGAATTGAGTGAATTTATAAATAATTTTTAGTCACATTTAACAAAACATTTGGTTTGTAATTGAAATTTAATCTATTCGTATAGTATATTTTTAAAATTATGCTGGAATTTGTATTATGTTTGTGCTATTATAAATAATATGTAATGATTAGTCTAATCAGAAAGGATTGAGAGTTTTATGAGAAGAATATTTACTCTGTTAATCACTTTTGCAGTAATTATATCCTCTATGTGCTGTCTGAATATGATCGCATATGCCGACTACTCTATTCCGTCATATCTCAGAATAGGATTGTTCTACGGAAGCACAGCAAAAACATCCGTTAATCTCACCTCGGTAAACGGCTTTTATATTGGTAAGTATTCAGGTACTGTATTTGAAGAAAAAAAGAGAACCAATCTCACAGAACTGACCATCACTTTTTCAGACGATGCAATTACCGCAACAAATAACGGAAGTGTTATATACACAGCAACAAATCTCGAAGACGGTCTTGGTATATTCCCGACAGTCGGCGGAATGGAAAGAGTTTTATCTATAGACGGCGAGAAGTACAGAGGCGGACTTGACTTCAAAAAAATCAACGGAAAAAACGTAATAACAAACGTTGTTTTTATGAATAACTATTTATATGGCGTGATTTCACGCGAGATGAGCCCTTCGTGGCCCAAAGAGGCATTGAAAGCACAAGCCGTATGTGCCAGGAACTATGCCGCAAATAACTTGGGAAAGCACTCAGAATACGGCTTTGACCTTTGCAGCAGCGTTTGTTGTCAGGCTTATTCGGGTGTGAGATACGAAACAGATAACTCCTATGCTCCCGTAGACGAAACCAGCAATCAGGTATTAACCTACGACGGCAAGTTGGCACAACTGTACTACTGTTCATCATCAGGTTCAAGAACAGAAGATGTTAAAAACGTATGGGGCAACAGTGTTCCATACCTAGTAAGTGTTGACAACTCATATGAAGATACCGCAAATATTCCCAACGGTATATGGACAGGCTCTATCACCTGTGACGAAGCTACAACCATTATGCGAAACAAAGGCTATAACGTCGGTCAAGTTACTGATATAAAGGTTACCGAATACAGCGAAAATGGCCGTGTTCTTAAAATGGAGGTCACAGGAACAAACGGAACAAAAACCTTCGAGAGAGAGGGCTGCCGTACTATATTTAACACAATCACAAAGAGTCAGGAGTTTACAGTACGAGGCAACGGCGAAGCAGCACAAAATGTTCCTACCATACGTACAACAGACGGAAACTCAACATCTGATATGAGGGTTGACGAAGTTGTAATTCTCACTGCCTCAGGCAGAAGTACATTAAATGCACTAAATTTATTCGCAACAAATGGCACATACCAACAGACCTATCAGATAACACATTCAGAGGCAACAACAAATACAGGCTTTTTATTTGAAGGTACAGGTTGGGGACACTCTGTGGGTATGAGCCAATATGGTGCCAAGGGAATGGCAGAGATTGGGTATGATTACATAGATATCCTGCTCCACTACTTCCCGGGCACAAATCTTGAAAATGCTTATTAATACTTTATAGAAAGATGGAATTTTAATATGACCACAAAGGACTTTTTCTACGATTTACCGCCTGAATTAATTGCACAAACCCCTCTTACGGACAGAACTGCATCAAGACTTATGATGCTTAACAAAGAAACAGGCGATATAGATCACAAACACTTTTACGACGTAATTGATAATCTCAATAGCGGGGATTGTCTTGTTATGAACAACACACGTGTTATTCCTGCAAGACTGTATGGCGTTAAAGAGGGAAGTGGCGGAAAAATAGAATTCTTATTACTCAAAAGGCTTGAGCTTGACAAATGGGAGGTTATATTAAAACCCGGGAAAAAAGCAAAGGTCGGAAGCCGTTTTGAGTTTGGTGGCGGACTTTTGAAAGCCGAAGTCTTAGAGGTCATTGAGGACGGCAACAGGATAGTACAGTTTGAGTATGACGGCGTATGGGAAGAACTTCTTGATAAATTGGGCGAAATGCCTCTTCCTCCATACATTAAAGAAAAGCTTACTGACAGAGAACGCTATCAAACTGTATATTCAAAAATAGAGGGTTCTGCTGCGGCACCAACCGCAGGACTTCATTTTACAAATGACCTTTTAAAGAAAATTGAGTCTAAGGGTGTCACCCTTGTGTATTTAACACTTCACGTAGGCTTGGGCACCTTCCGTCCTGTATCTGTTGAAAATGTGGAGGACCATCTTATGCACAGCGAATATTATCAAATTGACAAGGAGGCTGCCGACAAAATCAACCATACACGCAAAAACGGCGGCAGAATTATCGCTGTCGGAACGACCTCGGTTAGAACTCTCGAAACAGTTGCCGAACAAGACGGAACCATAAAGCCCTCCTCAGGTAACACAAGCATTTTTATCTATCCCGGTTATAAGTTCAAGGCAATTGACGGACTTATCACAAATTTCCACCTGCCTGAATCCACACTATTAATGCTTGTATCTGCGTTTGCAGGCAAGGAGAATATAATGAACGCATACAAATGTGCCGTTGAAGAAAAATACAGATTTTTCAGTTTCGGCGATGCGATGTTTATTCAATGATGCTATCATTGAATAAACAAGTGAATAGGTAAGAGTGAATAGTGAAGAGTTATGGTAGTTTTTCGCTTTAAGCGAAAAACAAAACTAAAAATGCTGATAAATCATAAACTCTGATGATTCAATGTTTATCGTTCATCAGGTAAAATGCAATCCCTCAGTCAGCTACGCTGACAGCTCCCTTTGCACAAGGGAGCCTAAAAATCCCGCCTTGTGTAGGGTGAAAGTATAAAACCGAACCGTGATTTGTACTTTCACCCTAAAGGAGAGTGAAATTCAAAATAATTTTTCTTTGCAATCGGGCTTGGCGATTGTATGGGCTTTGGGCATTTTTTCATTAAAATTATTTTGAATTTGGATATTGTAAAATCGGCAGGAGCAAGCCCCTGCCCTACAAATTGTAATTTATATTTTGGACATTCATTATCCAATACAGTATTCTTTTGCATATGATAAGAAAATAAGCTTAAAAATATTGACAAAGCAAACTTATGACTGTATAATTTATACGACAATACCATCAGGCAACGCTGCTTTTATGGGGCGGCGTTATTTTTATGATAAATAAGTTGAACGGAGATTTTTATGTTTAAGCTGATAAAGAAACAAGGTGCCGCAAGACGCGGAGAATTTAAAACGGTTCACGGGACAGTTCAAACACCCGTATTTATGAATGTAGGTACTGCCGCCGCAATAAAAGGTGCGGTATCTGCCCCTGAACTGAATGAAATTAAATGTCAGATTGAGCTTTCAAACACATATCATCTGCATCTGCGCCCGGGTGATGATGTTGTACGTGATATGGGCGGCTTGCACAAGTTTATGAATTGGAATAAGCCAATTCTGACAGACAGCGGCGGTTTTCAAGTATTCTCCCTGGCAAAGCTTCGCAATATCAAAGAAGAAGGCGTGTACTTCTCCTCTCATATTGACGGCAGAAAAATTTTTATGGGTCCCGAGGAAAGTATGCAGATACAATCTAACCTTGCCTCTACCATTGCTATGGCTTTTGACGAATGTATTGAAAATCCTTGTGCCAAGGACTACGCAAAAAGTTCTTCCGACAGAACGATAAGATGGCTTAAGCGTTGTATTGCAGAAATGAAACGTCTTAACGCCCTTGATACCACAATTAACAAAAGTCAGCTTTTATTCGGTATAAACCAAGGCGGGACATATACGGATATAAGAATAGAGAATATGAAGAAAATAGCCGACTTAAATACTGACGGATATGCAATAGGCGGTCTTGCCGTCGGCGAAACAACGGAAGAAATGTATCAAATTATTGAGGCGGTTGAGCCTTTTATGCCTGTCGATAAACCAAGATATTTAATGGGTGTTGGTACTCCCGTCAACATCTTGGAAGCAGTTGACAGAGGTGTTGACTTTTTCGATTGTGTTATGCCCAGCAGAAACGCAAGACACGGCACCATCTTCACATCAAATGGAATATTAAACATCAGAAATGCAAAATACGAAAGGGACGACACACCTCTTGACGAGCATTGCGATTGTCCGACTTGCAGGAGCTTTTCAAAGGCTTATATACGCCATCTTTTCAAAGCTAACGAAATGTTGGCTATGCGACTTGCCGTTATTCATAATCTGTATTTTTACAATAATATGATGGAAGAAATACGAAACGCTCTTGATAACGACTGTTTTGACACATATAAAAAAGAACGAATCGACATTCTTTCAAGAAGAATATAACATACAATCTAAATTTTTCTTGCATTATGTAAAAAATTATGATATCATAGGAAACGTAGCACAACACCAGTGTTGCGGAGTGTTATTATATTTTGCAGTAATAGTTATCGAAAGGTTGATTACATATGCCAATATTATCAAGCTGGTTTTCGGAATTTGGTAAAACATTTTATAAATGTTTTATAAAAGACAACCGTTATAATATGCTGTTGGACGGCATCGGTGTTACTATCAAGGTATCGCTTTTAGCTGTTTTGATAGGTATAATCATAGGTCTTTTAATTGCTCTTTGCAATCTGTCAAAAAGCAAGTTTTTAAAGGCAATCGGCAAGGTATACACAGATGTTATCAGAGGTACCCCTTCAGTAACACAGTTGATGATTATATATTTTGTTGTATTCGCATCGGTCAATTGGCCCAAGTGGACAATTGCCGCTATTGCATTCGGCATAAATTCGGGCGCTTACGTATCCGAAATAATCCGTGCAGGCATACTTTCTATTGATAAGGGGCAAACTGAGGCAGGGCGTTCTTTGGGACTTAGTTCATTTCAAACAATGTCGCGAATTGTTGTTCCCCAGGCTGTAAAGAACATTTTTCCTGCCCTATGTAACGAGTTTATCGTTCTTATTAAGGAAACCGCTATCGTCGGTTACGTGGGTTTGGTTGACATTCAGAAGGCAGGCGATTTTATCAAAAGTGTTACTTATGAAGCATTTATGCCGCTTATCGGTACCGCTATCATATACTTTGTAATAATTAAATTCTTAACCATTCTTCTGGGTCGCATTGAAAAGGCACTCAGAAAATCAGATGTAAGATAAGGAGGAATACGCTTTGATTAAGATTAAAAATCTCCATAAGAAATTTGGAGACCTTGAAGTTCTTTCAGGCATTGATGAGCATATTTCTCAGGGCGAGGTTGTTGTTGTCATCGGTCCTTCAGGTTCAGGTAAAAGCACATTTTTAAGATGTCTTAACCTTTTGGAAACCCCAACGAGCGGAGAGATATACATTGATGATGAACTTATCAACGCACCCAAGGTGAACGTTAATAAAATCAGAGAGAAAATGGGAATGGTTTTTCAGCACTTTAACCTTTTTCCTCACCTTACAATAATGGAAAACATCACGTTGGCACCTGTTTTGTTAAAAAAGTATTCCAAAGCTGATGCCCAGGAAAAGGGTAAAGAGCTTCTTAAAAAGGTCGGCTTATTAGACAAGGCTGACGCATATCCAGCACAGCTTTCCGGCGGACAAAAGCAAAGGGTTGCCATTGCGAGAGCCCTTGCAATGGAGCCTGAGATTATGCTGTTTGACGAACCTACCTCCGCATTAGACCCCGAGATGGTCGGCGAGGTTCTTGACGTTATGAAAGAGCTTGCAAAATCAGGTATGACAATGGTTGTTGTCACTCACGAAATGGGTTTTGCCCGTGAGGTTGGTACAAGAATACTCTTTATGGACGATGGCATTATCGCTGAGAGCGGCACTCCGGATGAAGTTTTTTCTTCGCCAAAGAACGACAGAACCAAAGCGTTTTTAAGCAAGGTTTTATAATTTTTGTCTTACAGGGTTTATTCCCTTGTAATAAATATTTTTTATAAAGGAGAACTTCAAAATGAAAAAACTCACAAAAGTTATGGCACTTGTTGCCGCACTTGCACTCGTAGTTATGTCATTTGCAGGCTGTGGTGCCGCAAATGATACTGCAACCACCAATGAGGCTGCTGCCTCTACTATCACATTCGGTACAAACGCTGAATTTCCTCCGTTTGAATTTGTTTCAACAAGCGGCGGCGTTATAGACCAATTCGATGGTATTGATATTGCAATCGCAAAGGAAATCGCTGAAAGCAATGGTATGAAGGCTGAAATCAACAATATGGAATTTGACTCATTATTAGTTGCTCTTCAGAATGGTCAGATTGATGCCGCTATTGCAGGTATGACAATTACTGACGAGAGAAAAGAGTCTGTTGACTTCTCAAATCCATACTACACAGCTACACAGGTTATGATTGTTAAGGAAGATTCAGAAGTTGCTTCTGCCGCTGATATCGCTGATAAGAAGATTGCTGTTATCCAGGGTTACACAGGCGAAGTTTGTATCTCTGATATGGGTTACAAGTACGAATCATTCAAAAAGGGTACAGACGCTGTTATGGAACTTGTAAACGGCAAAGCTGACGTTGTTGTTATTGACTTGGCTACTGCTGAGAAATATATTTCTGACAACGAAGGTTTAAAAATCGTTAAGGACGACAATGCTTTTGAAGAAGAACAGTATGCTATTGCTGTTGCAAAGGGCAATACAGAGCTTCTTGACAAAATCAACACTGTTATAGACAAGATGTTGGCAGACGGAACCATCGCAGACCTTGCAGCTAAATATGCTGTATCTTCAGAAGAATAATCACAAATTAAATAGCTTACCAAAGGGTTAAGTCTTGAATGACTTAACCCTTTTTTATATCTATCTACGGCATTAAATGGCACTTCGTATTATATATAATTAAAATTACAGACGGAAAAATTTTTAACAAAGGAGTGATTTAATGTCATTATGGTATGATGTTAAAAACAAAATCTATGCTTCATCGCCAAACGATAATTGGTATATTTCATACGTCAATAAATTGTGCGATAAGCTAAGCACAGCATTGTCGGCTAAAATGGCAAACCACATTTCCGGCAACGAAGAACGCCACAAAGCAAAGGATATTGACTATTCTGAAGACAAAACGCTTAAAGAAGTTCTTGATGAAGAAATCTCTCTTCGCGAATATAATGATGCATCAATACAGAGTGCTTTGGAAAAATCAAATAAGGAGATACAGGATAATTACATATCGGCTGATAACATTCTAAGGCAAGAACTTCTTGAAGATATTTCGGAATTAGATGATGCAAAAGTCGATAAACACGATGGATATAGCTTAGCTAAATTTGGTGGAATAACGACTAGTATTACCCCTCCGCCCGGCTCATCTACAGGGGGCTACGTAGAAAAGGATAATACTATGATTGTGTTAGAAAATGATAGCTATATAATTATTCCCGCATATACCTCTGACTTAGAAAATGATAATAACTTCGCAAGTAAAAAAGAAGTCAAGCTTATGACACCAGATGTAAAAACAGCTATTCCGCAAAAAACCACAACAATAACGGTTACCGTCCCCAACGAAAATGGACTATCATATACATACACAAAAAACATAGAAGTTCCGGATGTCATATCAATAAATACTATATATGATGTTGGTCCTCAAGATGATATGACCCTTATTTTACCAACAGCAGAAATTGGGAATTTTATTCAGGTAGACTTCTTGTCAGGTGACACACCCACTGTTCTCTCTATATTAGCAGACAGCACAGCATTGATAAGCGACTTTGACTTTACACCCAAATCCAATATGATATACTCGCTATTCTTTGATTACGGAATATTAGGATATGATTCAGAAAGCAAATCCAACATATATGGTTGGAGATTTAGCTATGCCGAGTACACATATACCGCAGACGAAAGCGAGGAATAATCTATGCTGTATGACACATTTACGCGTGCAAAAATGAAAAATATATCCCACACAGTACCGAACGAACCTAAAATGACTTGGAACGAAATTCAGACAATAGTCAGAAGCGGGACTGCCGCCGAATATTTTAATATCAGAGATCAATTAACCGTTGAAAAATTATCTTCCATTACAGCAAGTGTTGGCAAAAGTTCCTGTATTACTTCAGCATCAGTCGACGCTGACAAGTTTTTCGCCGCTTATAATGAAATGAAATCAAAAAAATATGTATTTACTTTTGATGGCAAATTGTGGCGGAATAGTACAGGAAATACAGTTGTGCTTGCCAATTATGGTATATCTGTTATAGGTACACCACTTATCGGGGATAAAGTTATTGTAACAAAAACGACGACTCCTATTAAATTTGATATTATCGGCATAGATCATGATATCCCTTCGGATACAAATTATACACATAGTATGACATTGCAAATGCACGACCTTTGGCCTTCTAATATGCTATTTGATGCAGCAGAGGCAACTTGGTATATTGATGAATCAATATATCCGAATGGTCTTGCCGCAGGCACATATCATTTTACCACATCTGACGGAAATGTATACCACTTCACCTTAGCAAACACAGTTCCTGTCGGAGGACAGATAAGATATGACTATAAATCAACAATAAAGACCTACGCATCAATAGGCAGTGATACAGAGCTTGAATCTGTTACTGTCGATTCAGGTGAGTCAGGCACATTACTTTCCTCCATAACAATTAACGATGTTACAGCAACAACCAATTCCGAATATAGAACAAAATACGGTTCTAACAACTGGATTAACTCATCGTTAAGGCAGTGGCTAAATACAGACAAAGATGGCGGAACTTGGTGGGAGCCCAAGTCAAACTTTGACAGACCTGCAAATGCCAACAGCGATGGTTTCTTAAAAGGATTGGACCCTGCATTTCTTGCTGTGGTCGGAGAGGTCACAAAGAAAACACAACTTAGTGTTTCCGAAAATTATGAATTAGCTACCTCAACAGAACGCTTTTTCTTACTTTCAAGATCTGAAATTTATGCAGAAATAGAAAAAAGTACAGACGGCACCGACAGCGCCGCGTATCCGTATTATGGCGCTAAATATTCTGACCTTGCTGAACCAGGTACAGGAGCAGACAGTAATCGTATCAAATATAAAAACAATTCAGCAGCTTTTTACTGGTTGCGTTCTCCTAATGGCAACCACAGTGGCAGTTGTCATAATATTTCTTCGTCAGGCAGTTTGGCCGGCAACAGTTGTAGCATCAGTTATGGCGTGGCTCCCGTCTGCGTAATCGTATAATATAACAAAAACCAAATCGTATATACAAATTAAACATAAAATACAAGGAGTGATTAATTATGATGTTCATATTAGTAGATAAAGATACCATATTGCCTTATAACGGCGAGGTTTTAAAAAGATTTATAGGAAAAAGATTGGTGAAAACAATCTCAAACCCAACAGATGAACAGTTGGCTGAATTTGGGTTCTTGGAATTGGTTGAAGATGAAATACCCGAATATGATGTTGATACCCAATATTTATCCTACGAATACATCCTTCAGGACGGAAAAATACACAAGAAATTCACTGTCAACGAAAATGAAACCGACAGCAATACTGAAGACATTGCTGATATTGGTGAAAACATTGCCGAAAATTAGCAACCTACACTCAATAAGGCTTATACCAATCTCGGTATAAGCCTTATTTTAATATAATTAAACCAGCACAGGCTGAATTTGCTTCCCTTCTAACGCCTTTTCAATTGTAGCAGACATCATACTGAAATCTGCAACAAGTGAATTTTCTTTTCCCACACAATCATCCTGTCCAAATGGAACCATATACATATTTTTTCTCGCAAGGAGCTTGCCAATATTCACCGCATTTGCACCGAGTCCGTCATTGGTTGAAACAGCAATCACTATCGGTCTGTTATTGCGAAGCTGTGACTTGACCGCAAGGGTTACCGTGGTATCTGCTATTCCGTTTGCAATTTTTGCAATCGTATTGCCCGTACAGGGTGCAATCAGCAGAACATCAAGCAATTTCTTAGGTCCTATCGGCTCTGCATCTTTTATCGACTTCATCGCACTGTTGTGGCATATATCCTCTATTTTGCCGACAAACTCCTCGGCAGTTCCGAATCTTGTATCTGTTTTAAGGCAATTATCGGATAAAATCGGTATTAAATTATATTTTTCGGATAGGGTGACCGCCTCATTTAACACTTTTGAAAATGTGCAATACGAACCCGTAAATGCAAGCCCGACAGTTTTCTTATTCTCCATATTCACACCTCCAATTCCTCTATCATATTGATTAATGTATCCTTTATGATTGCTCCTGCTGTATATGGCGCTACCTTTCCCGGAAGCGATAACGTCCATAATACCCTTCTGTCCAATCGCTTTGCCTCAGCAAAATCAACTCCCCCCGGTCTTGATGCCAAATCAATAATTAACACATCTTTATTTGTTGCCGCTAAGGCTTTTGAACCTAATACCATATCAGGAACAGTATTGAAGATAATATCAAAGTCCGACACAACATTTTTTATATTCCCTGTCAATACAGAATGATAACCTGCTGTATCAATTTCAGCAAGCGTCACCTTGCTGCGTGATGTAGCGGTGACCTCTGCACCGAGAGCCTTTAAATCATACGACAATACCTTTCCGATTTTTCCGTAACCTATAACAAGACACTTACTGCCCTTTATAGTAAACGGAGTATTTGTCATTGCTGTTTCTATTGCTCCCTCCGCCGTCGGCACAGCATTCATTACCGCAAGTTCTTCTCTCTTTGCATAATCATATACTTTTATATCCTCTGCGGCACATTTCCTCTCTAAATTGCCGTCAATCTTTCCTGCAAACAACACCATTGATTTATCTATATTCTCAAGAACCTCATTTACAGAAATTCCTAATCCTGTAAGAGGAGCATTAACCGTTATCTTATCCACCGAATATGGTAGCGGTAAAACCACATAATCCGCTCCGACCAAACAATCGGCAACCGACCTCGAAACATATACCTTTTTTGCAACCTCGCTGACTTCTTCGCCAAATCCGAATACCCTGATGTGAAAGCCCTCGTCCGAAAGGAGCGATATTACACGGAGCTGACGTAAATCTCCGCCAATAAACGAAAAAGTCAAATGCTCTTTCGTATTAATTTCATACCCTCTCTGCCCACATATATTCAGCACCTATCCTATCCCATGGGCGGAATAAAATGTATTATTTAAACCCCTTAACTAACAGCACCTCTGTATATTGTATGAATTCAAATAATAAATTGTGAATATAAAGAGTAATGTTTGAATATAACATTCCCTCTGCACCAATAACATTGAACGGGACGATGTGGGCATCGTTCTCTACGATTTACGCAAGTGAGCCTATACTACATAAAATATTTTTTAAGTATTGTAATTTTAAATATTATGTGCTATAATAATTATGCCAAATAAGTTTAATATGTAGAATAATGGGTATTTTCTGTTTTATATAATGGATATGCTCTTGTATTACTGTATTTTTACCATATGCATTTGATAAAAATGCAAATTCCACTTGGTATGAATATGGTATAATATCTATTTCTGCATAAGACTTGTTTGGCGACAATCGGGGTTTGCGTTTTTTGTGCGGCGGCTCCGGCTGTCGCACTTTTTATTTATGGAGGGTTTTATATGCCTGATTACAAAAAACTATATCTATCCCTATTCAATGATGTATCTGATGTTATCAAAAAACTTCAAAAGGTTCAGCAAGAATCGGAAGAGAGATACCTCTCCTCCTGCGAAGAAGAGGGCGACGAAACACAAAAGTGTGTACCTTTTACACTTCACAACTCCTCGCAAAAATAAGCTGTGCAAATGACCTACCACTTGCACAGCTTATCAACCTACTTTGTATTCAAATATTTCTTTAAATACTTTCCTGTATATGACTTGTCTGACTTGACAACCTGTTCAGGCGTGCCGCAAACGACAATCTCGCCGCCTCTGTCACCGCCTTCGGGTCCTAAATCTATTATATAGTCCGCCGTCTTTATCATATCCAGGTTATGCTCAATAACAACCACAGTATTGCCTGCGTCAACCAGCTTTTGCAAAACCTCCGTCAGCTTGTGAACATCAGCCGCGTGAAGTCCCGTTGTAGGCTCGTCAAGCACATATATAGTTTTGCCCGTACTCCTTTTGGAAAGCTCGGTTGCAAGTTTTACCCTTTGTGCCTCACCGCCTGACAAAGTTGTTGACGGCTGACCTATCTTTATATATCCAAGTCCTACATCACACAAGGTTTGCAATTTGCGTGCTATCTTTGGAATATTGGCGAAAAACTCGCAACCCTCTTCCACCGTCATTTCAAGGACATCATAAATACTTTTGCCCTTATATTTGACCTCAAGGGTTTCCCTGTTATATCTCTTTCCGTCACACACCTCGCAGGGAACATACACATCAGGCAGAAAGTGCATCTCAATTTTGATTATGCCGTCGCCCATACAGGACTCACATCTTCCGCCTTTTATATTAAAACTAAATCTGCCTGCACCGTATCCCCTCGCCTTTGCCTCTGCTGTCATTGCAAAAATATTTCTTATATCACCGAACAGCCCCGTATAGGTTGCAGGATTACTTCTCGGTGTTCTGCCAATTGGCGATTGGTCAATATCAATAATCTTATCAAGGTTTTCAATTCCCTCAATCTTCTTATATTTACCAGGTACACGTTTTGCGTTATTCAGCTCATTTGCAAGTGCCTTATACAATATTTCGTTTATAAGCGAGCTTTTTCCGCTCCCCGAAACGCCTGTCACACAAGTAAATGTTCCAAGAGGAATTTTAACATTTATATTTTTTAGATTGTTTTCAGCCGCTCCCTTTATTACAAGATTTTCACCTGTTCCTTTTCTTCTCTCTTTTGGAACGGGAATTTCAAGTTTTCGGCTGAGATACTGACCTGTGACAGACCTTTCGCACTTCATTATATCCTCTGCTGTGCCTGTTGCGACAACTTCGCCGCCGTGAACCCCTGCACCCGGACCGATATCTATTATATGGTCCGCCGCAAGCATAGTGTCCTCGTCGTGTTCTACCACAAGCAAGGTATTACCCAAATCACGTAATCTTTTCAATGTTTCAATCAGTTTGTCATTATCTCTTTGATGCAGACCTATACTCGGCTCATCAAGAATATAGATTACTCCCATCAGGCTTGAACCTATCTGAGTTGCAAGTCTTATTCTCTGTGCCTCACCGCCCGAAAGCGTACCTGCACTTCTTGAAAGCGTAAGGTAATCAAGTCCCACGTCAACCAAAAAGCCTAAACGGCCTTCAATCTCTTTTAATATATTCTTGGCAATAATACTCTCCTTATTTGTAAGCTTGTTGCTAAGCTGTTTAAAGAAGTTAAGAGCATTTACTACCGACATATTCGTAACCTGATTTATATTCAGACCGTCAACAGTCACCGCAAGAGTTTCAGGCTTAAGTCTTGCTCCGTGACACTCGGGACAGGGCATATTTACCATATAGCTTTCTATTTCCGCCTTTGCCCACTCGGAATTTGTTTCTTCTCTTCTTCTTTCAAGGTTCGGGATTACACCTTCAAATTTCGCATACTGCGTTCCGCTGGCATACTTCCTTTGATATGTCAGCTTTAGCTTTTCGCCCTTGGTGCCGTAAAGAATTATATCCAAAATATCTTCAGGCAAATCCTTGATGGGTGTATCCAAACTAAATCCGTATCTCTCCGCCATACCCTCATAGTACATACGCGATATGCTGTTCTTTTCTGTTCCTGTCCAGCCTGATGCAGTAATTGCCCCCTGATTTATACTCAGGCTTCTGTCGGGAATAATCAAATCGGGTGATGCCATAGTTATAGAGCCAAGTCCCATACAAGCAGGACAAGCACCATACGGAGTATTAAACGAGAACATTCTCGGTGTAAGCTCCTCTATGCTGATACCGCAATCGTCACAGGCATAGTTCTGGCTGAATGTAAGCTCGTTGTCGCCTATTACATCTATGGTTACTATGCCCTCAGCCATCTTTAATGCTGTTTCAACAGAGTCGGTCAGGCGTTTGGAAATACCCTCCTTTACAACAATTCTGTCAACAACTATATCTATATTGTGTTTTTTCTGCTTATCAAGTTTTATAGGCTCACCACTGAGTTCATACATCTCGCCGTCTACACGGACCCTGACAAAACCCTTTTTTCGTGCGTCCTCAAAGGTCTTTACATACTCGCCCTTTCTGCCCCTTACAACAGGTGACATAATCTGTATTTTGGTACCCGTGGGAAGTTCAAGAATTGCATCTATTATCTGGTCAATGGATTGAGGTGAAATCTCTTTACCGCATTTTGGGCAATGGGGTATTCCTATATTTGCGAACAAAAGTCTGATATAATCATATATTTCTGTCACGGTTCCCACCGTTGACCTGGGGTTTTTGCTGGTTGTTTTTTGGTCAATTGAAATCGCAGGCGAAAGTCCGTCAATTGACTCCACATCAGGCTTGTCCATCTGTCCCAAAAACTGTCTTGCGTATGCCGACAGTGACTCAACATATCTTCTCTGTCCCTCGGCATATATTGTTTCAAAGGCAAGCGACGACTTTCCCGAACCGCTCAAACCCGTTACAACAACTAATTTATCTCTCGGTATCTCAACTGAAATATCTTTTAAATTATTCTCTTTTGCACCTTTAATAACTATATTTTTA
>CACYTW010000047.1 GCA_902777435.1 uncultured Ruminococcus sp.
ACGCAGAGGTTATTGGTCACATTTTTGCCGTTGCTGCAAAAATCGCAAAAGAAAAAGGTTTTGCGGAAAAGGGCTGGAGAATTGTTAACAACTGCGGTGAGGACGGCGGTCAGACTGTGGGACACATACACTTCCACCTGCTTGCAGGCAGAAATCTCGGCTGGCCTCCAGGCTAAAAAATTAAATAATCTGCGGTATACTCCCATAAAAGAGTATGCCGCCTTTTTTTGTCAAGAGTTATACAAAAAATGCTTGACTTTTTAGTGAAAAGTGTGTAAAATTAAAAGGTGTACTTCTAACTAAAATTAAATGCTATATATTAATTTTTGATTCTTTGATTTTTTATATTTTTATGAGTTAAAATATGTCGAAATAATTTAGGGGGTGGAAAAAATATCTACAACAGGGATAATAATAATTGCAGTTCTTGCGGTTGTTGCAGTAGCAGGTATGTTTATATCTTTTAAGTACGGCTATTCATATCGTAAGAAGTTTGCTGAACTTAAGATAGGCAGTGCAGAGGAAGAAGCTAAGCGTATTTTAGAGTCTGCAACTGTTGAATCTGAAAAAGAAGCAGATAATATAAAAAAGGAAAAATTGATTGAAGCAAAAGAAGAGATACATAAGCTCAGAAACGAGCTTGAAAAGGAAATCAAGGATCGCAGAAATGATATTCAAAGACAGGAAAGAAGAGTACAGCAGAAGGAAGACACTATTGACAAGAAGACCCAGCAGATAGAAAAACGTGAGGAAGAAGCTCACAAAAAGGTTGCCGAAGCTGAAAAAATGCAGGAGGAAGTTGAACGCATTAAAAAATTGCAGATGGCACAGCTTGAAAAAATTGCTGATTTTTCTGAGTCAGAAGCCAAGGAATACTTGCTGAAGCAGGTAGAAGAGGAGCTTGTTCACGAAAAGGCAATGCTTGTTAAAAGCATTGAGGAACAGGTGAAAGAAGAAGCCGAACAAAAGGCGAGAAATATTATTACAGGTGCTATTCAGCGTTGTGCGGCTGACCACGTTACAGAAACAACAGTATCGGTTGTGTCCTTGCCAAATGACGAAATGAAGGGCAGAATAATCGGACGTGAAGGACGTAACATCAGAACTATCGAAACACTTACAGGTGTTGACCTTATAATTGATGATACGCCTGAGGCGGTTATACTTTCGGGCTTTGACCCTGTACGCCGAGAGATTGCTAAGCGTTCTCTTGAAAAGCTTATTACAGACGGAAGAATACATCCTGGTAGAATTGAAGAAATGGTAGAAAAGTCTACTAAGGAAGTAGATAATATCATAAAGCAGGAAGGCGAGCGTGCTACATTTGAAACACACGTTCACGGATTGCATCCTGAGCTTGTACGTTTGCTTGGCAGATTAAAGTACAGAACAAGCTACGGACAGAATGTTCTTCAACATTCTATCGAGGTATCACACATTGCCGGACTTATGGCAGGTGAGCTTGGTGCCGACGTTACATTGGCTAAGAGAGCAGGTCTGTTACACGATATAGGTAAGGCTGTCGACCACGAGGTTGAGGGCTCTCACATTACAATCGGTGCGGACATTGCTAAGAAGTATAAGGAAAACGATAAGGTTTTAAATGCTATTATGGCACATCACGGCGATGTTGAGCCTAAGACCATTGAGGCTTGCCTTGTTCAGGCGGCTGATGGGATTTCGGCTGCAAGACCGGGCGCACGCAGAGAAAACCTTGAATCTTACATCAAGCGTCTTGAAAGTCTTGAAGAAATTGCAAACTCATTTAAGGGCGTTGAGCGTTCATTTGCAATTCAGGCAGGACGTGAGATTCGTATAATGGTTAAGTCTGATGTTGTAAACGATGATGAGACTGTACTTATGGCTAAGGATATCGTTAAGAAGATTGAGGACGAGATGGAGTATCCCGGACAGATTAAGGTTAATGTTATCCGTGAGCTGAGAGCTGTTGAATACGCAAAATAGAGTTTTAAAAACTGAAAATTTTAAGTGAAATTTAAAAGGCAAAAGTGGAATCGTAAATGATTGGACTTTTGCCTTTTTGGCTATTTAAACCTCAAAAGTGTGTTGCTTTTGTCTTGATTTATATTATGATGTGTGATAAAATGAGCATAACATATTAATAGGAGGAGAGAAATATGGGAAAATATAAAATTGGACTTCAGCTTTACTCCGTTCGTGATGATATTGCAAATGATATGGACGGAACATTGAAAAAGGTTGCTGAAATGGGTTATGACTGCGTAGAGTTTGCAGGATACGCCGGACACACCGCTGAGGAAGTTAAAGAAATGTGTGACAAGTACGGCTTGGAGCCTATTTCTGTTCATCAGTCATACGACGTATTTTTGGAGGACGCAGAGAACTCTGTTAACTTCTTAAAAACTCTCGGTGTTAAGTATTCAGCTGTTCCTTGGAAAGATGGTTGGGAAACAAACTATGATGGGAACGTAAGTGATATTAAAAAGGTTGGTAAGCTTTTAAAGGACAATGGTATCCAATTATTGTATCACAATCACGATTTTGAGCTCACTCAAAAACACGGAGATCAGTTTGTGCTTGATGCACTTTACAGCGATGTCGATTCTGATATTCTCTGCCCTGAGTTGGACCTTTGTTGGGTTCACTACGCAGGCTGTGACCCGATTGAATACATCAAAAAGTATGGTGATATTGAAGAGGTTATTCACCTTAAAGACTTTGAGTGCAAAAACTTAAACGCAGGCCCCGTATATGGATTAATTGACGAAAACGGAAACAGTGGTGCGGATAGGGACAAATCAAATGATGGTTTTGAATTCCGTCCGACAGGTTACGGCAGACAGGATGTTAAGGCTCTCTTTGAGGCAATGGAAGACACAAAGATTAAGTATGTAATCGTTGAGCAGGATTCACATCCTCAAAACACTCCTTTGGAGGATGCGAAGATAAGCATTGATTATATTCGTTCAATAGGATATTAGGATATTAAGTTTAATACATAAAAATACTGTCGGAAGAAAAGCTCCGACAGTATTTTTTTATTCTGTTTTTTTGTCAAGTGTAACAGTTTGTGTTGTTTCGTCCCAGCCCACATCATAGCCCAATGCTTCAGCTAAATAGCGGATAGGAACATATGTTCTGCCCTCTGTCGCATCTATAAATGCGGCGGTGTCCATTTCAATTGACCGACTTTCGCCTGTGGCTGTTAAGGAAATAAACAGAGTCGGGTTACCACTTTGAGCAAGTATAATCTGATCTCCGGAAGAAACACAAGCGGTTTTGGTTTCTTCATCATACCACACAATGTTGTTTAAGAACTCAGATATGAAACGGAGCGGGACAAAGGTACGATTATCACTTTCGCGAATTGTACCCATTCCGTTAGGAATTTCGGCATTTATGCCATTGATTTTAATAACGTCTGCCACGGCAAATGCGTTGATGGATGTGAGTAAAATACCGCCGACAGCGGCAATACACATTATTTTTTTTAATATTTTATTCATTTTGTTACCGTCCCAAGATTATTCAACTGATGAAAGAGAAACTGTCTGTGTTTCTTCGTCCCAACCAACTGCGTAGCCAAGTGCCTGAGCAAGAAAACGGATAGGAACATACATACGGCCCTCTTCTTCGTTTATGAAAACAGGTGTATCCATATTAACGGTAGAAGCCTGACTGCCGAGTATAAAGATTTTATTATCGTTGGCAGTTGTGAAATATGATATTTTTGTTTTAGGGTCCGTAATGGTTGCTGTACGTGATAGCTGTGATTTGCCGTTTTGCGTTTGTGTTGTTTCCTGATAATTTACAACACAGCCAAGATATTCCATAACAAAACGAATAGGTACATAGGTTCTGTCATTCATTTCGACAATTTTTCCCATATCGCTTGGAATTACAGCATTTTCTCCGTCAATAACAATGTTTTCTGCTGTTGCAAATGCACTGAGTGAGCATATGAGCATACAGCAGATAAGTGTGAGTGATATAAATTTCTTCATAAAATTAACCTCCTGATTTTTAAGAAATATAATAATTCATATCGGTTATAATATATTTTAACATATAGTTGTCCATATTTCAAGTATTAAAATAAAATGAGGCAATTTTATGAGTGTAATTAAAATTTAATCACTATATTTCACCAAGCGTTATTCTTATGCTCTTTTGAGTCAAAGCGGACAGAATTTCGCCCTCGGTTAATATCTTTGTTACTTTCAGATGTTGAGGGTGTTCTTGTCGAGTTTAGTACTGTAATTCAACAGCTCGGACACAACATTCTTTGAGATGTTTTTTTGTTCAAGACACAGATTGCCGAGAAGAAATGCCGATATCAAAATCAATGAAAAGTTAAAGCTGCTTGTCATCAGGCTGTATACAGCTATTCCTAAAATCAAGCTTATGGGAATGTAACTGAACCTGACAGAAATGTTATATGCACGTATAGAACCGAGCTTTTTGGTCAGGTATGCTCTCATTATTCTGCCGCCGTCAAGGGGCAGGGCGGGGAGAAGATTAATTGCGGCAAGGGACAAGTTTAACTGTTCCCAATACACAAAGCTGTTTTGAGGTATGATACTTTTAAATAAAAAAGCGATAAGTGCCAAAGCAATATTGACAAGAGGACCTGATATGGCTATGGCTATCTCTGCAGAGGGGTTTTTGATAACCTCTGATTTTAATTTTGCACATATGCCAAAGGGTAATATTTCTATATGTGATATCTTGACTCCTGAAAGATGTGCAGCGAGTATATGCCCAAGCTCGTGCAGCATTGCACAGGCATAGGCTGATAAAAACATTGTGTGGTAGTTCCCGAAAATGCTCGCGGATATCAACGGCAGAAATAAAATATGTATTTTGACATAAGGTGTTATGTTTATATAAAGTTTTTTAGCCATTACCGAAAGTCGATGTCAACCTTTTGCTCTGATGGTGTGTCTTGCTCATTTTTATCGGGCAGGGCAATGTCTTTTATTTTATATATTGCAGTTTTTACGTTTTCCTCCCAATTTGCGTTGTGGCGAAGCGCTCTGCCTAAGGAGGCGGCATAACTTTTAAACTTTATATTGGGGCTGTTATTCATACCCAAGACAACTGCAAAGCAGACTATTGCGGCGGCGATTTGCCTTGCCAGCATACCGAATATTCCTGATATTCCTGAGGAACGCTCTTTTTTATCGCTGTTTTTTGTCTTTCTGTGTTTATTATCGTGCATATGTATTAACCTCTTTTCGCTTTATATTTAATTTTATTTGGCTTTGTCCGTTTTTATGCTTGAAAGTTTGACTATATTAGTGTATTATGTAATAGAAAGTTTGTCGGAAAAATCGGAGGACTGATATGTATAAAACTAAATTTGAGGCTTGCCTTAAGAGAGTGCAAAAGCCGACAAGATATATTGGAAACGAATTTAACAGTGTTCATAAGGAATGGGACGGCAAAATGATGACGTTTGCATTTTGTTTTCCTGATGTTTACGAGGTGGGAATGTCTCACTTGGGAATGAAGATTTTGTATCATATGTTGAACGAACGTGATGACACAATATGCGAAAGAGTCTTTGCGCCCTGGGATGATATGGAAAAGGAAATGGAAAAGGAGGGTATACCTCTTTTATCTCTTGAAAACTATAAGCCTGTCAAAGATTTTGATATGGTGGGTTTTACTCTGCAGTATGAAATGAGCTATTCAAATATTGTGAATATGTTACGTTTGGCAGAAATACCATACAGAACCAAGGACAGAACAAAGGAGGACCCCTTTGTGTGCTGCGGAGGTCCGTGTGCGTATCACGCAGAGCCTCTTGCGGATATTATGGACTTTTTTATCCTGGGCGAGGGTGAGGAAGTAAATAATGAGATTATGGACGCATACAAGGTGTGGCGGGACAGCAACCAAACACGTGAACAGTTCCTGGAAAAAATTGCGGAAATTCAAGGTGTTTATGTTCCGTCTTTTTATGATGTAGAGTTTAATGATGACAATACCATAAAGTCCTTTAAACCAAACAGAAGCTGTGCTCCCGAGAAGGTGAAAAAGAGAATTATCAAAGACCTTGACAACACCTTTATACCTGAAAAACTTATAGTTCCGTTTTGTGATATTGTTCACGACAGAATTATGTTAGAGCTTTTCAGAGGTTGTATAAGGGGTTGCAGATTTTGTCAGGCAGGATATATCTACCGCCCTGTCCGTGAGCGTTCAGTTGAAAAGCTGGTCGGCGTGGCGGAAAACTGCATCAAGGCAACAGGGTATGAGGAGATGTCCCTGTCCTCTTTGAGTACAAGCGACTACACCAAGCTTTTTCCGTTGATTGACAATCTTCTTGATATAACCGTTGACAAGAGAATAAATCTGTCGTTGCCATCATTGCGTGTTGACAATTTTTCTATGGAACTTATGGAGAAGGTTCAAAAGGTTAAAAAGAGCGGTCTGACCTTTGCTCCCGAAGCAGGAACACAAAGGTTGCGTGATGTAATAAACAAGAATGTTTTAGAAGAGGATTTGCTCAGAACATCAAATATTGCCTTCAAGGGCGGATATAACAGAATTAAGCTGTACTTTATGCTGGGACTTCCCACCGAAACAGACGAGGATGTACTTGGCATAGGCGAGCTTGCCCAAAAGGTTATCGAGTCATTCTACGAAATTCCCATAGAGGAGAGAAAGGGCAGAAGTGTATCTGTCACAGTCAGCACGTCATTCTTTGTGCCTAAGCCTTTTACACCGTTCCAATGGGAACCGCAGAACAGAATTTCGGATATGGAAAAGAAAGCCGCTATGCTTAAAGACAGCATAAAAAGCAGAAAGATTGTGTATAATTGGCACGAAAGTGACGTTAGCTTTTTGGAGGAAGTTTTTGCCAAAGGTGACAGACGTTTGGGTGAAGTTTTGATTACCGCTGTGGAGATGGGTTGTAAGTTTGACGGCTGGTCGGACTTCTTTGATTACGACAAGTGGATGAAAGCCTTTGAAGAAAACGGCATTGACCCTGAATTTTATGCTTACAGGACAATCCCATATGACGAGATTTTGCCTTGGGATTATGCTGATATCGGTGTCAGCAAAAAGTTCCTGATAGAGGAGCGGGAGAGAGCATACAAGGGCGAAACAACTCCATCGTGCAGAGATAACTGTTCAGCCTGCGGAGCGGCCCAGTTCGGAAGGGGTGTTTGCTTTGAGTAAAAGACGAGTAACTTTTTCAAAGATGGGTATGGCTAAATTTATTTCACACCTTGACTTGCTGAGATGCTTTGAAAGGGCAATACTGAGGAGCGGTCTGCCTGTTGAATATTCACAAGGCTTTAATCCCCATCAAAAAATGACATTTGCCCTGCCCTTGCCTGTGGGTGTCACAAGTGAGTGTGAGGCAGTTGATATATTCTTTGAGGACGGAAAGGCGACAGATGCTGAGATCGCTGAAAAGCTGAACCAAAACCTGCCTCCCGATATAAGAGTTATTAAAACAGGAGATATTTGTCATAAGGCGGCAGATATTGTGAGAGCCGAATACATCATTGTTTTAAAAGGTAACAGTGAAATTGAGGAGCAATGGATAAAAGATTTCTTTGCAAACGACGAAGTTGTCGTTATGAAAAAGACCAAAAAGAAAACCGAAAAGCCGATTAATATTATGGAATATATAAGATCGTGGGAAATCATTGGCAAGAGTATGACCACAGTTACCCTGAAACTTGTGCTTGATGCAGGTGGCGAGAGAAATATAAAGCCCGATGTAGTCATAGGCGAGCTTTGCAAGGAAAATCCATATGTTTCGGCAGATGATGCCGATATCCACAGATGTAAGGTGTTTTGCAAAGCAGACGGCGACTCGGACAGAATTGAAGTTTTTGAATAAATCATTCATTGAATGATAATTATTCATTATTTTTGTAGGGCAAGGGCTTGCTCTTGCCGAAAATCAACCGAAATGGCAAATCAAACTATCAGCAGGAGCAAGCCCCTGCCGAAAACGATCGAAATGACGGCAGGAGCAAGCCCCTGCCCTACAATTCCGATTTTAATTATATGCGAAATGGTAAATTGTAGGGGACGATGCCCACATCGTCCCGAAACCCCAACCGCAATGAAAAAATTATTTTGGATTTTGAAACACATATAATTATTGCCGAGTGTCATTAGACCCTCGGCAATTTAATATGTATTTATTTTTTTAACAGCGTTTCTGTATTCTGTATCAGACATACTATTCTCCTCCTTTATTAATGTATAAAAAATGCGCGGCCTCGCAATGGAGCCACGCACGAAAAACACGCAACTCCTATTATTTTGCTACAAATAATCACTCTTTATTATAGGTTATACCCACAAACCAGACATAAGAAGAACGTGTTTTTACCAAGAGATAAAAACATATCTGGTTATGGAATATTAAAAAATGAGTGATTTGGTAGCAATATTATACTAACACACTTTTTTATATTTTGCAAGTGTTTTATGGAAATTTCTGTAAGTTTTCGCATTCTTTTTTTGATAAAATATAACAAACATAGTTGCTGCTCCCTAACGGGACGATGTGGGCATCGTCCCCTACGGCGTGGTGGGTTGAGTAATTTACCAGCGGATGATTTATTACACGGCGTCCCGTTTGGCTCCATTTCGTAACTCGCCAAACATATAATCTGTTCCGCTCCAACTGCTTTTTTGTGCATAAAGGCTGTCCGTAGAGCATAATATCTAAATATAGTATAACCATAGCCAATATCATCTGGCGGAACGGAGTAAAAATGAAAAACATTCAGGGGCTTACCGCAGAGGAAGTTAAAAGGTCGGCAAAGGAATACGGAAAAAACAGACTTACGCCCAAGAAAAAGCGTAATTTTTTTAACGTGTATTGGGATAACTACAATGACCCTATAATTATTGTACTGCTCGTTGCACTTGGCATAAATGTTATGTTTACTTTTATAGGCAAGGTGGATTGGCACGAGTGCGCAGGAATACTTCTCTCTGTTATTATCTCCACGTTTGTATCTGCGATTTCGGAATACAGCAACGAAAACACCTTTCAAAAACTGCACGACGAGGCATCAAATACCAACTGCAAGGTATGGAGAGACGGAAAGCTGTGCGAAGTGCCGATTTCGGACATAGTGGTGGGTGATACTCTGCTGTTGCAATCAGGTGATTTAGTCCCTGCTGACGGCAGAATATTAGATGGCTCTGTTATGATTGACCAATCTCCCCTAAACGGCGAAAGCAAAGAGATTGAGAAAAAGTCTGACGGAAGATTGCCGAAAAGACCTAAATTTAATGATTTTTGGAATGATTACAGCGTGTTCAGGGGTTGTGTTGTGTGTTCGGGTGAGGCGGCAATGGTTGTGGATACTGTTGGCGATAACACGGTTTATGGCAAGCTTGCAGACGAGGCACAGGAGGACAGCAGAGAAAGTCCGTTGACAGTTAAGCTGACAGGACTTGCCAAAAGTATAAGTAAGTTTGGTGTGATAAGTGCCATTGCCATTATCATAATCAGCTTTTTTGATGATGCATTTATTGCAAACAACTTTAATCCGACTTTGATTTCCAACTATTTTTCTGATGCGGCTCAGGTTTTTTCGGACCTTGTGGGCTCACTTATAATCGGAATTATAGTCATTGTCGTTGCCGTGCCTGAGGGGTTACCCCTTATGATTGCCATTGTTTGTTCACTTAATATGAAGAAGATGCTGAAGGCAAATGTCCTTGTCAGAAAGCTAATCGGCATTGAAACGGCAGGAGGAGTAAATATTCTGTTCACCGACAAAACAGGAACAATCACAATGGGAAAGCCTAAAGTTATCAAATTTATTGACGGAAAAGGCAACGAGTGCGAGAGCTTTGACAAACTGTCAAACGAGCTTGCAAGGCTTGTGGGACTGTCTGTTGCCGCTAATTCGTCCGCACGGTTTTCGGGCAAAAAGGTCATTGGCGGAAATGCCACAGAAAAGGCTTTACTTGAGTTCGCAGGCAGACGCGGAGCAGTGATGAACGGCGTACAGATTTTGATGAATGTGCCATTTTCTTCAAGCAAAAAATATTCTATGGCAGGCATATACAGCGGCAAAAAGCTTACTTTGGTAAAGGGTGCTCCTGAAATAATTATTTCCAAATGCACAAAATTCTATGACGAAAACGGTAAGAAAGAAAAATTCAATTTCTCTGCCATTGATAAAATTCTTGAATGTGATGCGAAAAATTCTATGCGTTTGATAGCCCTTGCCGTATCTGATGAATTTGCAACTGACGATAATCTGCCCGATAATATGACACTTGTTGGCATTGCCGCCATTCGTGATGATGTACGTCCTGAGGCAAGAGAGGCTATAACCGACGTTCTGCGTGCAGGGATACAGATAGTGATGATTACAGGTGACAGAGCCGAAACTGCCGCCGCAATTGCAAAAGAGGCAGGCTTGATGTGTGATGGTGATTTGGTTTTGACCTCTGAGGAATTATCAAAGATGTCCGACAGCGAGATACGCGGTATACTAAAGGACTTAAAGGTGGTTGCAAGGGCGATGCCCTCAGACAAGAGCAGATTGGTAAAAATTGCTCAAGGTATGAATTATGTTGTGGGAATGACAGGCGACGGAGTAAATGATGCGCCTGCTTTAAAGCTGGCTGATGTGGGCTTTGCAATGGGCGGCGGTGCTGAGGCGGCTGCCGCGGCATCAGACATTGTCATACTTGATGATAATTTTAAATCTGTCAGGAATGCCGTTCTGTACGGGCGGACAATATACAAGAGCATAAAAAAATTCATACGCTTTCAACTGACAATAAATGTTGCGGCAGTAACTGTTTCTATGCTCGGTCCGATTGTCGGGGTGGAAAAACCATTGGATATTTCGCAGATGATATGGACTAATTTAATGATAGACAGTCTTGCGGCAATAGCCTTTGGCGGAGAGCCTGCCCTCAACAAGTTTATGAAGGAAAAACCCCGCAAAAGAGATGAAGCAATCATTGATAACGAGATGTGGAGCGGTATTATAGTGGACGGCTTGTATATATGTCTGCTGAGTCTGTTATTCTTTACTTTGCCGTCAATTAAAAATGTATTCAGAGCCGATATAAACGACATATACTTCTATACAGGGTATTTTACATTTTTTATATTTATAAGTGTGTTCAATGCGTTTAATGCTCGGTGCGACGGCTTGGACTTGTTGGAAAATCTGTCGCTGAATAAGCAGTTTATAACCGTTATGTCTGGAATATCGGCAGTTCAGATTATTATGACCTATTATGGCGGAAGTTTGCTGAGGACAGCAGGACTTAATACATACGAATGGTGTGTTGTATTGCTTCTCGCTGCCACTATCTTTCCGATTGAATTTATCAGAAAGTATATTTTGAATAAGTTTAGGCATACTGTATAAATCAAGAGGTGATATAATGAGTAAACGAATATGTGTAACAGTTGTTATTTTGATTTTATTTTTACTTGGCACAAATGTATATGCAAGACCTGAGGTTTCGGCACATTCTGTAATAGTAACAGAGAAAAACACAGGCAGAGTTTTATACGAGAAAAACGCAGAACAACGAATGCCAATGGCGAGTACGACTAAAATTATGACGGCTATTGCGGCTCTTGAAAGTGACATCCCTCTTGATGACTTAATAGAAATATCGGCTCAAGCGGCAAATGTTGGGGGTTCAAGTATGTATTTAAAGGCAGGCGAAAAGCTGACAATGCGCGAATTGCTGTACGGACTTATGCTCTCATCGGGCAATGATGCGGCTGTTGCTGTGGCTGAGGCAGTGTCGGGTACACAAGAGGAATTTGTCAAGCTGATGAATGAAAAGGCAATGAAAATCGGAGCAAAAAATACTCATTTCACCAACCCAAACGGTCTGCCTGATGATGGGCATTATTCCACTGCCTCCGATATGGCTAAGCTTACAAGCTATGCTTTGTCAAACAGTACGTTTGCCGAAATAGTATCCACGCAAGTTTTTAAGATAGAGGGACCCGAAAAGGCGTATCCCAGAACCCTGACCAACCACAATAAACTGCTTAAAATGTATGACGGGTGCAAGGGCGTAAAGACGGGCTTTACCAAGGCGGCAGGCAGGTGCCTTGTAAGTGCCGCGGAGCGTGAGGGTATGACCTTGATATGTGTGACTTTGAATGCTCCTGATGATTGGAACGACCATATGCAGCTTTTTGACTATGCCTTTGAGAATTATAAATACAAAAAGATTATAAGCTGTGATGTTCCAATCTGCACCGCATATGTAAACGGAGCAATCAACACAGAGGTTGATGTATATTCAGGCTGTGATATTCACTTTCCTCTTGAAGAACACGAGGGCTATAACGTGGAAACAGAAATATATCCGGGACTTTCCGCACCGCTAAAAGATGGCGAACAGGTGGGCAGACTAATAATCGAAATGACAGGCAGAAAGGCTGAAATTCCGCTTATCGTTCGCAGTGAAGTCGAAGCTGAGCATAAAGCTGAAAATTTCGGTACCAAGATTGCGGAGAGGTTAAAGAACTTCTTTACTGAGTGGCTGAATATGGTTTAGGGTGAGTTATACAAATTATACAAAAAAATGCCAAAAAAAGCTCTGTTGTCCTATGTTCAAAAAGAAAAAAATTATTGCAATTAAATGTAAAATATTATATAATAATACTGTATAGCATTAAAATGGCGGTATAGTATTATTTTTGTTTTACAGATAAAATGGAGGATTGATTTTGTGGTTAGATTACAGAAGTTTCTGGCTGATTGCGGCATTGCTTCAAGAAGAGGGGCAGAGACATTAATTAAGGCAGGACGTGTTAAAGTAAACGGCGAAACAATCCGTGAAATGGGCGTTAAGGTTGACGAGAATAGCGATATTGTAGAGTATGACGGCAAACGTGTTAAACCTCAGACAAAGATGATATACATTATGCTCAACAAACCTGTCGGATATGTCACAACCGTTTCGGACGACAAAGACAGAGATACCGTTATGGACTTAGTTGCGGATATTCCTGTCAGGATATATCCCGTAGGCAGACTTGACTATGATACCGAAGGTTTGTTGCTTATGACAAATGACGGTGACCTGACATATCGCATAACTCATCCGAAAAACAATGTTCAAAAGACGTATGAGGCTGAGATTACAGGCAACATAGGTATGGATACGCTGACTCAGCTCAGGCAAGGCGTAATGGTTGACGGAGTGCGGACAAGCCGTGCAAAGGTCGAAGTTATCGGCGCAACACGTCTTGGCACTAAGGTTAAGATAACCATTCACGAGGGCAGAAACAGACAGGTCAGAAAAATGTTTGAGGCTGTCGGTTGCAGTGTTAAAAAGTTAAAGAGGACAGAAGAAGCAGGACTTAAGCTTGGACACACGCCCCTTGGCAGATGGAGAAAGCTGACCGAGTCCGAAATCAATATGCTTAAAAAGATTGGAACAGGCAAAAAATCTTCTGCTGAAATGAGCAAAAAGGTGTTTGGAAAAACCACCAAAAATAAACACAGATAAATGAATTAATTATTATACAATCTTATGTTAAGGAGGAAAACTTAAACGATGGGTAAATTAAACGATTTACAGGAAAAGCGTTTGACCATTGAAGAAGGCGGTGGGACTGAACTTATCAAGGAACAGCACAATAACGGCAAAAAGACTGCAAGAGAAAGAATTGCAATGCTTTTTGACCAAGGCAGCTTTATCGAGGTTGACGCATTTGTAACTCAGAGATATGACAACATAGGCGGTGTTGAGAATGTTCCTGCCGAGGGTGTAGTTACAGGCTACGGCACAGTTGACGGACGTCTTGTTTACGCGTATTCTCAGGATTACACAGTAGTAAACGGCTCTGTCGGTGAAATGCACGCAGAAAAAATCTGCAAGGTTATGGATATGGCTCTTAAAATGGGAGCTCCCATTATCGGCATTTTAGATTCTGATGGTGCCAGAATTAGTGAAGGACTTGATGTTCTTAAGGGATATGGTGAGATATTCCGCAAGAGTGCAACCGCATCGGGTGTTATACCTCAGATTTCGGTTGTTCTCGGTCAATGTGCCGGCGGTGCCGCTTTTACAACGGCTATGGCGGACTTCACCTTTATGGTTGACAAGATAAGCCACGTATTTATGAATGGTCCTTCAGTCGTAAAGGGCGGTACAAATGATGATATCACCGCTGACAATCTCGGCGGTGCTGAGATTCACTCAACAAAGAGCGGGCTTGCGGCTGTAAGATGTGCAAATGAGGAAGAGTGTTTTGCACAGGTTAAGAATTTGCTTTCTTATCTGCCTTCAAATAACCTTGACTCCGTGCCTATGTACGATTGCACAGATGATTTGAACAGAGTTTCACAGACATTGAACGAGATTATTGCAGACAGCAATGGGGTTTACGATATGAAAGCTGTTATTGCTGAGGTAGTTGACAATGGTGAATTTACCGAAATGTTTGCAGGCTATGCCCAAAACATCATTACAGGCTTTGCAAGAATGAACGGCTCATCTGTCGGCGTTGTTGCCAATGCCGCAAACAGCTTGCTTGACAGCAAGGCATCAGAAAAGGGTGCAAGATTTGTACGTTTCTGTGACAGCTATGGTATTCCCGTTGTTACATTCACAGATGCAGCAGGATATGTTGTTGACAAGGATGAAGAACACAACGGAATTATCAGACACGGTGCAAAACTTCTTTACGCTTTTGCAGAGGCATCTGTTCCTAAGGTAAATGTTATTGTGAATAAGGCGTACGGAAGCGCCTACATTGCAATGAACAGTAAGCACCTGGGTGCGGACATTGTTCTTGCCTGGCCAACTGCTGAGGTTTCGGTTATGGGTGCTGACGGAGCGGCAAATATTGTATTTGAGGACGACATTGCCGCATCTGATAATCCTATCGAAACACGTAACGCTAAAATTGCAGAGTACAAAGAAAAGTATGCAAGTCCTTATGCTGCCGCAGCACGCGGTTATGTTGATGACGTTATTGAACCTGATTCTACTCGTCAGAGAGTTATCAGTGCTCTTGAAATGTTGATAAGCAAGAGGGAAAATCGCCCTGCTAAAAAGCACGGAAATATTCCTATGTAATTGCTTTGATTATAAATTTATAATCACATTTTATTTTCTGAAATCTGAAAGGAGAAATTTAATATGTCATTAGCTGAAGCGTTAAGTGAAGGCTTGCAAGTAACAGGCATTGGCTTAATCATAGTTTTTTCGGTGCTTGTTATATTGATGCTTGTTATGATGGCAATGAAGGCTATTTTCTACAAGCCGAATAAAAAAGACAAGACTAAGGAACCGAGCAAAAAAGACGAAACAGCACCAATTTCCGATACTGCTGTTGAAGTGACAACTGTTCCTGCCGCCGCAGAAAGCGGCATAGACGAAGGCACTCTGTTGGCTGTCATTACTGCCGCCGTTGCCGCCGTAATGGACACACCTGCCTCTCGTTTGAATATTAAGTCTTACAGAAGAATCGGTGATAATGCTCCTGCTTGGAACAAAGCCGGTGTAAGAGATATTATTGATTCAAGATTTTAAGAAGGA
>CACYTW010000048.1 GCA_902777435.1 uncultured Ruminococcus sp.
ACGTTTGCTGAGGGCAATACTCACCGTAATCTGCTTGGGCATGCCGCCCATGGCGTAAATATCGCTGAAGTTCACCATGGCAGACTTGTAGCCCAGGTGCTTGAGGGGCATGTAGGTGAGGTCGAAATGAATGCCTTCCATCAACATGTCGGTGGTGACGAGAATGTCTTTGTCGCCGCCATAGTTCAGCACGGCGCAGTCGTCACCAACGCCATGTCCTGTCTCGGCGTTCTTGGTCTTGATGTCTTGGGTGAGATGCCTGATCAGACCAAACTCACCCAGTTTGCTTATCTCTGTTGACATAATTTTTCCTTTTTCGCAACTTAGCGGTCCGCCACAGGAAATGCCGATAAGATCAATCTTATCGGTCATTTCCTCTGCCAAACCACACATTCTGTCAATCATTCCATAAGGCAAAACGCTATGGTCTGTCGGGATAATTTTTTGTCTTTTATGAGAAGCTTGCCGTTTACCTCTTCACCTGTACACACCGCACATTTCGTGCCTCCCATATCAAATCCTATCATATAAATCCCTCAAATTTATCAAATCTTTTTTTCATTCCCTAGTGTACTGCGTTTTACTTTATGCGTTATTTAGTTATCTCTTGTAAACAACCACCGCCTGAACGTTAGCTTGATTAAACTGTACGAAAATCATATCACATTCATCGTCTGCACTTTTATAGTCTTTTATATCATTAACGCTGCCCTTATATACCTTGCTTCCTCTGCTATCCTTATCGTAAAAGGTAATGGAGGTTGATGTTGCATTTATTCTCTCGTCTGTATTTGCACCCGATTTGTAACCCCAACCGACTACATTATCTCCTTTTTCGCTTACATATCCAAAAGAGACTTGGAAGTTTGAGTTATAGTTGCTATCAAACAATGACATTATTTCGTTGTCGTTCTTCCAGCCTATACGCTTATTCTCGGAAAAATCATACAGCACCTCTATCGCGGAAACCTTGCCGTTATACGTCGTACGATAACGAATAAGGTCTCCCTCAGCAATATCATCTACCGCCATATTTGTCTTATTAATAGAATCCTCGTATACCTTAAGACTTGTATCTCTGCCCTTTAGTATACCGTTAAGTTTACGATACAAATCACCGTTTTCATCTATTGCTTCAATATTATCGCTGACAAGAAACATATTTGAATTAAGGTAATCGTTCTCCTCGGTATCATCGGGATTAACACGATATATAACCGCATCGGCAAACTCATTGTCACCTTTCTCCTTGTAAACCTCAAATTTAAAGTTCACCGCATTGTTAAAGCTGTTCTGCTTAACAATTGAAAACTTATCCGCTGTTGCCGATAATACATCGTCATCCTGAGGAACGCAGAAAAATTTTGTATCAGCGGATACAACAATATCCTTGCCTATTCTATTGCTATATTTTGAAGAATTGACGGAGCCGTCTTTTATCCTTGTGAGAGTTGCATCTTGGCTCTCGTTTCCCGGTTCATAGGTATCAATTACATTTATCCTTTCATCAGAATTTAAGCCGAAGCGTATAATTTGGGTATTACCGCCATTCGGAATGGCTGCAAGTGCCCTTTTGCTCTCCGAACGATACGATTCACCGTCAATGTTGATATTTGATGCACTTTCATAGGTTGTAAGCACGCCCGATGCTGTGTAAATCTTAAAGATAATTTTGTCGTCAAATCCGGAATCATCAGCCTTTGCCGCAACAAGATATCCTGTTGTCATTCCTGCGGAATCCAAAACCTTGCCATAGATAATCTTGCCAAACTCATCAAGATAGATGCGAACAGTGCTTCCTACATTAATACGACTAAGCACAGAGGTTTCAAAGCCTTTTTCTATTTCGTACACTTTTCCGTCAAGAGTAATACTTCCATCTGTGGTGCTGATAGATTTTGCTATTCCTTCCACCGAATCCGATGAAACGATTATGTCTATTCTCTCTTTGTTTTGTGATGCGTAGACGTTCATAACAGACTTGGCCGCAACATCATCAAGGGTTAATTTTAAGCCTTTTACATCTTTAATGTTTACAGCTTGGTACTCATCAAGCTTAATTGTTGTATCGTCGCTTTCGCTGTACAGAGATTTCGATGTTGCGTCAGCAAACTTAAGCACAAAAGGTTTACAATCGGAAATTATTGCCGCATTATAGCCGTCATTGTCTGTTTTAACAAGTCTGACCGAACCGCAGTTCAAATTGTTTAACAAGCTTGTGATATTGTCTTGAGGAATAGCGTTATTATACAAGATTGTCGCTTTGGAAATATTAGCTGTTTTCACCTTATCGCCGTCATAATATCTAATATTGCCATCTTCATATCCTACGATATCCTCTATATTTATTATTAACTCCTCATTTTCTTTAGAGGTATCTTCAAATATATAATAAGTCTTATTATCTCTGTAATATAAAACAAATACGCTTTTTCCCAACAGTTTTGTGTAATCCTCGTTCTCTCCATCAATGCTGCATCTTATTCCGTCAACAACAACATAATCCTTGTCCGAGGTTACATCTAAGGCAATGTCCACACCGTTGGAACCCGTCAGGACTCCTCTTGCGTATTCCATAGAGTACACCTCTTTAAGAATAGTGTCCTCCTCCGACTGCACATAGGTCGTTTCATCGCCGTCACTGTTTATTTTGACGGGAACATACTGTGGCTCGATAAGTGCGTTAAACAAAAGCTCCGCTGTTTGTGCCCACGTGAACTCAGCTGCACTCGTAAGCATCACTCCGTCTAAAAGGTCACCCTTTTGTGCTACACGCATATAGCCCACAGGGTATCCTCCTCTTGCCTGTGCCAAAGGACTATATCCCAGCGCAGCAACAACCATCTTTACAGCTTCCTCAACAGTGATGCTCCGCTCCGGATAGAACCTTCTTTCCTCGTCAACGCTTATAACCTTCACTTCTACAAGACCATTTATATATGGTGCTGCGTAATCGTAGTTTGCAACATCGGCAAAATATCTTGTAGATTCTTCGCCACTGCTCCGGTTTAAAAGCTTTCCTAAGCAGTAGGCAAAGTCACCACGGCTGATTGACTGTGGATATACCGATTCTTCTTTACTTTGCATAACTCCGAGTTTTTCGAGAACATACGCTTTTTCGGTTTTTGCATCATATGCCGAAACTGTATCTGTCCCCTCCGCAAACGCTGAAAGAGCAATCATCATTACACCCGCAAGAGTAATGGAAATTATTTTCTTAAATTTATTTATCATGCTTTAACCCCCTTAGTACTCGATAGTGTAAACGCCATAAATTATTTTTGCTGCTTCCGCACGTGTAAGGTAGTCACAGGGAGCAAAATTAACTCCGTCAACGCCGTTTATTATTCCGTTTTCAGCCATTGTATAAATTGCGTCCTTAGCATAGTCAGACATACTTGACTCGTCATCAAACACAATATCTGTATCTTCCGCCTTGCTCATCATCTCAAGCATAACCGCGGTATTGTATACCATAACAGCCGCATCTTGACGTGTTATTGTCTCGCCTGTGCCGAAACGGTTCTCGCCCACACCCTTAACTATGTTCAAGCCATAGGCAATCTTTACATAATCGGCATACCATTCACCGTCAATAACATCGTCAAACACAACTTCTGATGGAACGCGCTTTGCCTCCGGGACAAACGCCATAACCACAAGCTTGATAAATTCCTCACGGGTTATATTATCATTGGGACAGAAGGTGTTAACCGTCTTTCCGTTTATAATACCAAGCTGAGCAAGCTCTACAATTGCGCTCTTTGCCCATTCCACGCTGTCCAAATCATCAAAGATATTGGTATTCATCGGTTCAACAACATTTTTGTCGGTATAGCTTCCGCCAAATGTAATTCCTGAGCCTGAGCCTGAGCCTGAACCTGAGCCTGAGCCCGAACCTGAGCCTGAGCCTGAGCCGCTCTGCGAAAGTGCGGTTTTAAGAGCTGAATAATCGGCGTAGGAGTTATTCATAATCTTAACTGCCTGTGATTTCGTTATGTTTGACGACAGACCGATATCAGTTTTAAACTCATTGACAACATTTACGATATTAATATATCCATCTGAATTCTTTACCGTTTGCAGCACAAAATTCTCGTACAGAGCATCAATGAAGGCGTCTTTGCTTGTGTATGTTTTATTATTGAGTGCCGATGTAATTGTTGTTTCAAAGCCCGTTGTTACAAAGTCATTTTTATAAAAATCTGCTATACGACTTTTGTCGAGGCTCAGTTGCTTGTCGTATTCAAAAAGGTTTGATATATCCCCTGCTGAAATTGCCGCAATGGTAACCGCACGGTTATATTCGTCAATAGCCTTTGTTTTTATATCCGGGTCAGAGAGAGAAAATTCTACACTTTTAATCCAGGAATATAATATCTGTGCTCCGACGGAGTTCAGCTCAAAATCGGACATAAAGCCCAAAGCGTATTTATTCTCATTGCATAATGTAATAAGCTCTGTAGAATCTGTTACTTTCTCAAGCTTCTCCAATGCTGCAGCGTTTTCTGTCGGATTACTGTATACCACATCTTCTTCTATTATACTCTCGCCACACTCGCATGAAACCCTAAGCTTGTACACGCCGCTTTTCGCCGTGCTTTTAAGCATAATTGAATCCTCATAAAATCCGTCATCCGACGTTTTAACCTGGTATCTGTAAGCAAGAATATCCGTGTATTTGTCACGGTCACTTTCCTCCACCAAGTCAGAAAAATCCTTGTCCGGTGCCCACAGGTCAATACCCAATATCTTTCCGCTTTCTTTGCAGGTTGTGTTGCCGCTTATGTAAAGTCCGTTACTCCCCTGCTGACTGTAATATGCAAAGCCGTTAAGACCTGTTGTACCTAATGTAACCAAGACCGACATCACACCTGCACAGATTTTGCTTTTTGTGTTCATATCTGTATGTCCTTTCTTTGTTATTTTGCGGAACGACACACAGGCCGTTCCCCGTGGAGTATGATTAACAAAAATAACTCTCTGTCAATTGCCTGCTGTTCGGGGCGACCTTGCAAGGTCGCCCCACTGTTTAGTTCTTAATTTCTGTCAATCGTTATTCCTATATTATTCCGCAGAGCAATCCAAATCACAGCTCTCCATACAAGGCATCATCTCCTGCATACCATTCCAGAGGAATGTGCGAACCTTTGTAATATCGGAAGCATCGGTGCCCGTTGTAAATGTACAAGTTAATTCAGCGGACTTACCATATGTGCTTGTGCCGTCAAGGGTTACTGTTCTATAATCAAACTTATCCAGCATCTTATCCTTGTAAAGACCTGAACAGAATGCAAAATCTTTTTTCTGTCCTGTTGTGTTGATAATGCGAACATCAGCTTTAACGGTATCATTTGACGCCAATTGCTGCTTGCCGATATTTGTACCTGTTGATTTTACAACATTATTTACTGATATTGTCATAGGCTCGATAATAAATTCACCGTTTGCCTCCGCATAGATTTTGTGGGTGTATGTGTCCATTGCCTCGCCTGCCTCGCCGCCGAAGGTTACGCCTTCTACGGTAAGAGTGTATGTTTCCCCTGCGGTTAAAAATTCGCTGAGATTCATCACATATGTGTTGGTCTCTCTGTCAAAGCTACTTGCGTAACCTATTGAATTATCATTTGAATCCGTAATTGTAACCTTGCCATCTATATCATAAGGTGCATCAGTAAATGCCAAAGCAATCGTATCGATTAATGTTGTTGTGCTGTCGGAACTGCCGTAAATATTGTCTTTGTAGTCACTGTAACGAACCGCACTTACACCCTTTTGTGATTTGAAGTCGGAATGTGTAACGGATATATTGTCAAGATAAGTATTTGCATAATATGCTTTCTCTTTTATGCTAAATCCGATACCGCCGATACCGTCTTTAAAGTGAGCATCCGTAAAGTCAGAAATATTGTTAACACCCAAAAGTTCCAAATTATCATTGGTTGTTCCGATATATGTTTTGATACTATTATTATCTATATCTATTACATGACGAACCGAATACCAAGTATCCGCCGCTGCATCCTTTTTGGTTGTATAAGTAGAACCGTTACCATCTTTGTATATCGAGAACTGACCGGCATCTATGCCAAATATCTTCTTCCCATATGTTGAGGAAATATACTTTTTATTATTTGCATCCGTATTACTACTTCCGTTATTTCCTACATATCCCGTTGTGTCACTGATGCTGAGCTGCTCATTTGTGAATTTTTCGGAATACAAAACCATATTAAATGCATTTGTGTTCTTATTGTTATAAGTTACTGCCGCAAAGTCCACGTCTGTATCCTTAACAATTCTCTTGAGATTAATATCATAATCAACCGTTACTACACCCGAGGTATATTTTTGATCTAATGCATGATACAGGTTAGGTGCATGCCATTCCGCTTCACCCAACACCTGCATATCCATAACTTTTCCGTGGCTGTCACTTAAAGTTGTGGGGTACATATATGTCGCACCGGAATTATAGCCCCAGCCGCCTTCGTGGCCCCAGCCTCTGGGTACCCATGCATTCTGGAGACCCTGTCCCAAATTGTTATGATACTTTTCCTCAGCAGAATACCCATGTGCAACATATCCGCTGAAATCATCGCTGAATGCGGTTGTTGCCGTGTCCAAAGTTTTTGAAGTTATATGCGATACCTTTATGTTATCGATAAGCTGATCTGTTGTATGAGAATATCCCGATATTGCCATACCTATTGCAGCGATACCTTCATTTAGTCCAAGCTCGGTCAAAAGAGTTGCAGAGGTATACTTCATTTCATTATCAAGATAATATGTGTATGTACCTTTATCAAAATTGAGCTCTACCTTTACATTATACCACCTTTCATTAAGCTCGCCCTCAGTGAAGGTCTTTACTTTTCCTACATAAGCGTCGAGCTGAGCCGTGCCATATGTGTGATTCTGCGGAGCAGCGGTATACGCTTGTACAGGGTATCCCAAAGAAGTACCTATAACAGATGACAGAACTTTAGCTGGGGATGCGCCTTTTATTCCGTTTATCGTGCCCGGATCACCATTATCACCGGTATATTTAATCTGATCATCTGTCAGCTTATTCGCATATCCTACAAAGTCAAAGCTTGCCTGAGTATCCGACGGAGAGTTATAATAATCGAGGTCTGTATATTGCTTTGGTTTTATATCATAGCTTATCGCAACTGTTCCGTCTGTATACTTTTTAGAGAGCGGATAATAAAGACCACCTTGACTAAAAGTAGTGTCTATTGAACCTGCTGTTGCTGTAAATTTACCTATCTCAAGCGATGTTCCGTTTGTTTCGTCGGCAGCCGATTTAGCAAAAACTCCCGACTGAGGAGCCCACCGATTCTGCCTGTGCCAGCCTGTGGGTGCAACATAGTTACCCGTACCTAAGGAATCAAAGGTTTCAAATGTATCGATTACTTCGTATGTATCGCCGCCTTGTGCCGCATTGAAGTATACATTATCGTTTTTAACGGTGTTGCCGATGCAGTCTGTGACCGTGGGCAGCTCAATTCTGTACTCCGCACCGCTTTTTATGCTTGCGGGAATGGTAACTTTAAATTCGCCGTTTTCGTATGTTACGCTTGTGCCATCAACCGGTACACCCGTTGCGGATTCGTAAAGCTTAACCGCCTCTGTATCGATAGTGCCTGCCAAAGGTGCGCTGAACTTAATCGTTGCCGTATCCCCTGCAGAATATGAAGCCTTATCCGCTTCGGCCACCAATTCGCCGCCGCCCTTTTGCCAGATAAAGTTTTTAAAATAAAATTTTGCAATATTACCTTCATCTTTATTCGCGTGTGAAAAATCATTATCACGAACATTCCACCAGAAATATATGTTTGACATATTATCAAACATAGCTTTATACTTATCGTCGATGGGAACATTTCCGATCTTGCTGCCATCAACATAAATATCATAGGTGTTATCATTCTTAAATGTAATACCCACTCTGTAATACGTGCCTCTTTGACCTTGCGCTGCTGCCATATTTTCACCCTGATTGTCTGACCAGTCAGTTGGGCTGGGTGTTCCGATTTTACTGTCAGCATACATATGGATAAAAGGAATCTGGCTGGCCGTGCCGTTATACTTTCCGTCATCTGCGCCTGCTGCGTATATAACAAAAGAATCCTTTGCCTGATCATTGTTTCCGTCTGCCTTTATGTCGAATATGATACTTCCCATAATATCGCCGCTCTTATCAACGGGTAAGCCGATTGTTCTTGCCTGCATATCAGCACCCGGATAAGATACCTTGTCATCTTTTACGGTAATAGGAGTTGTGATTAAAACTTCTCCGTTTTCGCGTTTAAAGCTGTTGCTGTTTGGATTTACAAACAAGCCGGCCGCATCTGCGGATTTAAATTTAACCATATCGTTAATGGTTGAGTCCGCAATTATACCCGTTGAGGCAAATGCCGTACCGAAAGACATTGTTCCCATAAGCATAACAGCCGATAAGGACATACATAATAATTTTTTAAATAGTTTTTTTGTAAATTTCATCGTTGTCTCTCCTTTAATTTTAATTTTTTATAAATTTAATTATTTTTTGTTTTATCGGGCGGAGCTATGCCCCGCCCCTGTGGGATAAAGGCTTGTTTCGCCCTACTTATCCAACGGAATCTCCAGGAACTTTGAGGTATCCTTGACTCCGCCTATACCGCCGCCGTATTCCATCCAGCCGCGTCTGCCCGCGCCGTCGTTGTCGTTTACGAGAATTGAGAATATGAGGTTATCCGTAGGCACAAAATTGTTTCTGAACAAATCCTGCCAGGACATCTTAAATTCATAGGTGGTGATATTCCCGTTCAATGATGCCGCAAACTCTGCATCCTCAAAGGTGTTTATATCAAAGCCCTCTTCACCGGTGTGCTGAGATATATACCGTGTAAATTTAGCTCCGTCGTCCATAAGTCCGAGACCCATCTCGGTTATCTTTGCATCGCCCACGCGCGCGTCCGATACCGAGAACTGTATTGAATCCACCGCCCATATTCTGTCTTTCTCGTCATATCCGCAATGGATATTATCTTTAACCTTTGCACCCAGGTACAGATAATTTTCGTCATACATCAGATAGATATCTGCACTTAAGTCATCCGGGCCCTTCCAGCCGGGAAGATTTCCTGCAAATTCGGAGCTGTTCATCCTTAAAGGCGTTGAGAAAATCTTCCACTCGCCCGCATCCATCCTGCCGTCAATTGTCGGAGACTTATCCGCCTTGCATATAATGGTTAGCTTGCTGTCCACAGTTTTTTCAAATTGCTGTCCATCCTCAACTTTAACCTTAGAGGTAAGCGTCAGAGAATCCCCCAAAAGCTTCTCGGGAATGATATAACGGAAGATTTTCTTTTCGCCCGGGGACAGTCCGCCGATATCCTTGAAATATACCGTGCTGTCTTTATTGACAAGCTCTATGGTTCCGTCGGTAGGGGATTTTCGGTTTGTGTTTCTTACGCTTATCATCGCCTGCCAGATACCGTTCTTATAGGGTAGTATGTTTAGCTTTGTTTCTATGGAATCCTCGTATTTTACCTTTACTTCCTCATCAAACAGTATCTTTGCGCCGTCCTTTAACACAATATGCAAGCCGTCATAGCTTCCGTCTGCGTCATCAAACATATATTCCTCTGTTTTCTCTCGATTGTCGGCTGTTTTGATAGCGATTTTACCTGCCTTGCCTGCACCGAGTGCCGTACAGGTATTCTCCTCCATTGTGATGTTGGCGCTTGGAGTTACCTCGACTTTCAAATCCTTTGCTGTTCCGTTTGATATATCTATCTCGCCGCCGTTATTTATCATTGTTGTTATACTGCGGTCAAACTCAAATATCGGCTCATCTCTCAGTTGTGGCTCGGTCAGCGACGCCGCAGTTATGAACATCGGTGCTGTTCCTATGTCCAAGGTTATATAACCATCAACCGCATTCAGGGTCTTTTGGTTTCCGTAGCGATCGTATACAGTTACCTTTTCCGCACCGACGTTTACGCTTTGAGTTCTTTCGATTCCAACATTCCACATTGCAATGCAGTCTTTTCCGTCTGCCAGCTTAAAGTTATAAGCATAAAGATCATCTTTTATATCATCGTTGCCGTAGTCAAAAATATTATACGATGTAATGTGAGCACCCGTCATCAGGGAATTATACATTGCATAGGATAATGCTCCCGGATATGCCTCGTAAATAATTTCCTCTTTGGTAGGCTTATGTGTTATGCCGAATCCCGCCTCGCGTCCGACTCTGTCGCGCTTACGCGTGATTGTGTAAAAGTAATGCTTATCTATAAAGTCGTTCATCATTATAAATTCACGCAGCAGGTAATCCGCCTGAAGGGAATCGTCTATTTCGAAAAGATCGTTTGTCGTTGTACATCCGTACTCGGTGCCGTAGATGGGTATATCCTCCAGGCCGTACTTTTTAAGCATATCCGCATAACTCTGCATATCCTCTATTTTTGACTGTTCGGGATACTGATCCTCCCACACAAGGTACGGGTGGATGGAGATTGCGTCAAAGTACTGCCCGGGGTTATCACCCAATGCCGCAAGCACGCGGTCATCCCACCAAGCCTCCTCTATCTTTAATGCGCCGCAAAGTCCAACGATTATGCAGTCAGGATTACCCTCTCGCAGACCCTCTGCCGACGCCTTTAACAGCTCCGCATAATCCTCAGGAGTTGCATTTGTGTTTCTCTCCTGTACAAGCCACTCGTTATAGACCTCGTATACCGCCTTGCTGCCTCCGCCCAATGTAGAAGCAAGACTGCGGCAATAATTTTTCCACGCCGTCAAAACGTTTGTGTTCTTTATTTCATCAGCATTAGGCGGCCAGGTATAACCGCCGTAATTTGACGGTCCGGGACCTAATACCATCAGAGATTCTATATTGTTGTCGTCAAGCAGTTGATTGTACTCTTTTCTTTTCGCTACGCTTGTCGGATTACTAATTGTAACACCGTCATTAGCAAAAAACGCCGACCACGGAAAATCCTCACGGGATACGCCTGCACCCAGCTTAACCGACAGTTCGGTTATCTCACCCTGCGTTCCGACTCCGTGTGTAATTGGATGGACGGAAAAACCGAATCTCGGGTTTTGTTTTACCTTTGCAATAACGGAAAATCTTGTTTTAAGCGTATCCAATGTTCCGTCTTTATCGGATATTTTGACCTTGATATAGTAAAACCCACATTTTTTCAATTTGGGATTTATAACAATCCGCTCCTTTGTGCCCGCCTTAACAGATACGGTCTGCTGCTCATCCAAATGGATATAATGATCGTTAAGCTAAGCACACACTTAGCATAATTTAAGTCCTGCAATGTTGCAGGACTTTTTTAATTTAAAAATTTTAATTTATTT
>CACYTW010000049.1 GCA_902777435.1 uncultured Ruminococcus sp.
TTTAGTATATACTAACTAAAAGAAATATGCAATAATAATTCTAAATTTTAATTAATAACTTTTGCTTTATAGAGTAATTCTTCAATCATTGCTCTATATCTCAATATTAATGTTTCAATATCTTTTTTGGTTGAATTATACCATATTTTATGAGCAGATAAGTTTCCTAGTTCTCTAAATACATCCATATCTTGTTGCGTATTTTTCGATAATTTAAATAACGGCTCACTATTAGCAATTTTTATCATCTTTTCAAGATTCACATAGTTGTTACCCTGCTTATCCAATATTTTACTTTCTATTTGTTCATTTTGAAACATTAAAATAATCAGCAAGAGCTATAAGTGTTTTATAGTCAGCTTCACGCTCATTATTTTCGTATCGACTAATACTGTTTTGATTTAAGCCTAAATCTAAAGCAAGTCTCAATTGTGAAATCTTTTTTCTTTGTCTTAATTCTTTTAATCTCATATTAATCTCCATTCCGCCATCTCGCGTCGGCACAAATAGTAATTAAATTTATCTCCTATCCGCAAAGCAATGGAATGATAAGAGATTAATACGCACATCGCCGTTTCGGCAGTGCAATTTATTTCACCGAAGGCTGAAGTGAAAGGAACTTTCACGTTAAATACCTCTTGACATCATTATACCAATATGGTATAATTAAAATATCCCAATATGGTATTTAATTTAATATTAGATATCTTTGGATAACTAAGTGTCAAAAGGAGATTATTCAATGGATATAAAAATTTTGCTTTTTTCAAAAAAGAAAAATATATTTTGTGATTATGCAGAAACCATTCTAAAAAGTTATTTTATCAGCCAGCAATTTGTATCCTTACGAGGTGTGGTAGGAGACAGATTAGACGATGAAGTACGATTTTATAATCCTAACTATATTATTTCTTTTGTTTCTCCGTGGATTATACCAAAAGAAATATTAAATTCAGCCAAAATTGCTGCAATAAATTTTCATCCTGGCTCTCCTGAGTATCCGGGGTCAGGTTGCTACAATTTTGCAATATATGAGCAATGCAAGAGATATGGTGTAACGGTACATCATATGGATGAAAAAGTAGATACGGGAGATATTATTGCCACATCATATTTTGATATAGCACCATTTGATACAGCAGAAACACTTAAACTAAAATCAATGAATCATTTATTGTATTTGTTTGAAAAAATAATTTCTTGTATAGCTTCAGATGGCATACTTCCAAAATCCGACGAAAAATGGAAACGCAAACCTTTTACGAAAAAGGATATGTATGAAATGTTTGAGATAAACCCACTAAAACACGATGAAGATGAAATTAAAAGAAGAATCAAGGCAGCTGAGTATCCTTTGTGTCGCGGTGCATACATAAATGTTAATAATCAAAGATTTTATTTGGAGTATGAAAATAGAAAACCAATTGTAGAATAATTGGCATCTGCTTAGTACACGAGAGCCAACATCCAACACACACCGCCAGGGAGCCTATGGGATTAAATAAGGCAGAGATGGAACAAATCATCTCTGCCTTTTGAGTTATTATCCGTTGAAACACACCAAAAACGGCTACTTTTTTATAAAATACTTTTTTATATATGGTCTTAGTTTTTTATCCCATAAGAAGAATTTGTCATAATCTTTTTCAAGTGTTATGTTAGTTACACCACTGACTAAATTAATATCATTGCTCTTTTCTATTATTTCCATATTGTATTTATCATCATATAATGTAAAATACGCATTTACGACTACTGAATTTTCAAGATTATTATGTATATGAATTCTCCGTTTTGAATTTAAAATGCCTTGAGAAATAATAACTTCGGGCATATTCTCATTTAATTCTTCTATGATTTTACTTACATTCAGTATTCCATAACCATATTTAACATCATACCCTTCAGGACCTGCATCCGTTGAAGTGCTCACAAGTAAATTTTTTATATCCTGAAGGGAATAATTCGGACACACCTCCTTTATTATTGCCGTAACCGCTGTGACCATAGGTGCTGAAAATGATGTGCCATTATTTGACGCTATCGTTCCGCTTTTATACAGAGATATTATGTTTTTTCCGGGAGCGGTTACGAAAACGCCTTTGTTTTTTTGAGAGAATTCTGATATTGTTAAATCTTCGTTTACTGCACCTACTCCGATGACATTATCAAAGCCTGCAGGGTAATTCACAGCATTATCTAAATGTCCTGTATTGCCTGCTGCGGCGATAACTATTTTGCCTTTTTCCTCCGCCTTGCCTATAAGTTCTTTGAAAACCGCCATAGCATCGCTGTCTAACCCATTTGCGCCAAGGCTCATATTAATTATATCGCAGTCTGTTTCTATCGCCTTCTCTAATCCTGAGAAGATATTTGAGAAATTAAATGTTATTTGATCTGTAATTTTTATAGGAATAATTTGAGCGTTGCTTGCTATTCCCGAAATTCCCAACTCATTATCCGTCTGTGCCGCAATAATTCCCGCAACCATTGTTCCGTGGCCTACATTATCACTGCAATCATTTACATTTTTTGTACCCGGAATACAGTTATATCCCTGTAAAATATTTGTCTGATTAAAGTCAGAATGAGAGGTATTGACTCCGCTGTCGATAACAGCAATTTTAACGCCCTTTCCCGATAATCCTTTTTCACGAATTGCAACGGCACCGATTTTATCCAAATACCATTGTTGGTCGAAATAAATATCACTTGTTGTTATCGGATAGTCTTCATCAAATAATTCACATATGTAATCAGGAAAAATCACTTCAATATTTTCCGATGCTACACATTCGTATATTGTATCAATATCATCTGCACGATACAAATTCTCACCAATATACGAAAGCTCATCATCAATGCTCATCAGCGAGACCTCTGTATTCTTCACTTTTACGATATATCCGTCACTGATAGTTTCCGCAGTGACAGTATTGCAAAATATAATGCATATAAATATTATGATATTAATAATAAATTTTTTCATTGCAAACCTCATTGGAAATTGTGAGTCGGTGCGGCATAGTTGCCGACTCTTAAGTCAGCTATTGATAGACAAGACGCAGAGAACGCAAGGGAGCCTAATCTAAGTCGCCATATGTCAAAGCACTGTTTTTTATTAGTCTTTCCGCAAGTAACGCCATCTCTTTCGGTTCCTCTTTCATACCATTGTTAAGCCACGTACTGCAAATTCCGATACAGCCTGAGACAATATAGTTATAAAAATAGTCAAATTCGTCATCACTTTTTATATTAAGCTCTTCTCTGATATTGACAAAGCATTTTTCGCGTATGACCTGTTTTAATTTGTCTACAAAAACAGCGTCGCCGTTTTTGCTGATAAGCACCTTTGCAAGCGCTGCGTTCTCAGATAATAAATTAAAAAGCTCTGCGAGCAACGGGAACAAATAATCTGAACTATTCTTTGGCTCGTGATTATCTACAATTTCATTGAATTTATCAAACATTTCATTTTGCAGATGCTCAGCCATATCATATACATCCCGATAATGCAAATAGAATGTTCCTCTGTTTATATCTGCTATTTCAGCTATTTCTCTAACACTTATATTATTTAGCGGTTTTTCCAAAAGCAATTTAGCAAATGCCTCTGTCATCGCTTTTTTAGTTCTTTTCACTCTTCTATCCTCATTTCGCGGCATAATTATTCCCCTTAATAAACATTTTTATCTTATGTGTCAATTATTCAACAAGCATACACACTTCTGATTATTGTATTTTTAAACCTCGGTTGATATAATATAATATGATTATAATTGTTTAACAGACATCTGTCAAGTATTTGTGCGAGTGGGGGAAAATCATTATATGAGTAACAAACACAGCAAAACATCGCCTATGGAAAAAGCAGCCGCTTTTATTGTGGATAAACGCAAAGCATTTTATTTAGTATATATAATTTTAATAATATTCAGCTTGTTTTCAACAAATTGGGTATCGGTAAACAACAATATTACTGATTATTTGTCAGAGGAAACCGAAACACGGCAGGGACTTACCCTTATGGAGGACGAGTTTATTACCTATGCAACCGCTGAGGTTATGGTGGATAACATCTCCTATTCCGATGCCGAAAAGCTGTGCAACGAGCTTAAGGATATAAATGGAGTTAAGGAAATTACCTTTGATGATACAACAGAGCATTATGTAAACGGCTCCGCTCTTTTTTCCATAACCTTTGACGGAACATCAGATGATGAAATCAGTGCAACTGCACTAAACGATGTTAAAGAAAAAACAGATGATTATGATGTTTATATCTCTGCCGAGATTGGCGACACAAAAGCCGAAACCATAGCAAATGAAATGAATCTTGTAATGGTTATAGCGTGCGTTATAATCTTAGCTGTGTTGCTTATATCTTCGCATACATATATGGAAATTCCCGTAATGATTTTAACATTCGGAGTTGCCGCAATCTTAAACAAAGGCACAAACTATATGTTTGGCACAATCTCATTTGTTTCAAATTCGATTGCCGTGGTGTTACAGCTTGCACTTGCAATTGACTATGCCATTATTTTGTGTCACAGGTATACTGAGGAACGAGAAACAAAAGAGTCAAGAGAAGCTGTAATTTCCGCTTTATCAAAAGCTATTCCCGAAATATCGGGCAGTTGTTTGACTACTCTTTCCGGTCTTTCAGCAATGGGATTTATGCAGTTTAAAATCGGACTTGATATGAGTATTGTTCTTATCAAAGCCATTATCATCAGCATTTTAACCGTATTTACTCTTATGCCCGGACTTTTAATGTCTTTTTCAAAGCTGATAGATAAAACACATCACAAAAACTTTATACCTAAAATTGACGCTTGGTGCAATGGTGTTGTTAAATTAAGGTTTATCACACCATGCATTTTTGCCGTTCTGATTATTGTTGCTTTTTTCCTTTCAGGCAACTGTCCTTATGCATACAGCGATACTAATCTGACAACTATAACAAAAAACGAATCACAAATTGCAAGAAAAAATATAGCCGACACCTTTACTCAAAACAATACACTTGCCGTCTTAGTACCCTCAGGCGATTATGAAAAGGAGCAAAAGCTGACCTCTGAGCTTGAACAATATCCGCAGGTCGATACCATAACGGCACTTGCTGCCGTGGAAGCTATTGACGGATATTCCGTAGGCGACAAATTGAGTCCCCGTGAGTTTTCGGAGCTTACCGATATGGATATTGAAACAGTACGGCTTTTATACTCCGCTTATGCAGTCGATGATGAAAGCTACGGCAGAATTATAGGCGGTATTGACACATATAAAGTCGCTCTTTTGGATATGTTTGATTTTGTATACGAAATTACGGACAACGGATACGTTTCCCTTGACAGCGAAACTCAAGAAAATTTAGACGAATTACACGACACTCTTCTCGATGGCAAAAAACAGCTTGAAGGCGAAAATCATACACGTCTTGTAATAAATTTGAACCTCCCCGAAGAAAGTGAAGAAACCTTTGAATTTTTGGATACTGTCAGGGATACTGCAAAGAAATACTACGGCGATAACGTATTGCTTGCAGGCAATCCCACCAACAGTTATGACCTGTCTGTTTCCTTCAAAAGAGATAATATGATTATAAATATTCTGTCTATTCTGTTTGTATTGATAGTGCTGTTCTTTACCTTCCAATCATCAGGTATTCCGATTATTTTGATATTGGTTATTCAAGGCAGTATTTGGATTAATTTTTCATTCCCGACCATAATGAATAAACCTTTATTCTTTATGAGCTATTTGGTAGTAAGTTCAATTCAAATGGGTGCAAATATTGATTATGCAATTGTAATAACAAACAGGTACACGGATTTACGACGGAAAATGAACAAGTTTGACGCTATAAAACAATCCCTCAACTTGGCATTCCCCACCATATTCACATCAGGCTCAATTCTGGCGTCAGCGGGCTTTGCAATAGGCTTGCTCTCCTCTGACCCTACGATTTCATCAATCGGAATTGCCTTAGGCCGAGGAACTTTAATCTCTATTATCTTTGTTATGGGAATATTGCCGCAGCTTTTGGTGCTTGGTGATTTCATTATCGAAAAAACCTCTTTCAATTTTAAGGATATAAAAGAACGCATTTCAATTGGAGGTGGAACAGATGAGAAATAGATTTTTAGCAGGTTTTCTCGCAATTACAATGGTCTTATATATGTTTCTTACAATAGTTCCCACTGTATTTGCTCAGGACGATACAATCACAATTTCAAGCGAGGACGATTTTATAAATTTTTCAAAGCAATGCACCCTTGACACTTGGTCACAGGGAAAAACCATTAACTTAACTTGTAATCTTGATTTTAGTGAAAAGGAATTTATCTCTGTTCCCACCTTCGGAGGTATATTTAACGGAAACGGATACATAATTTCAGGCATTAACATTTCAAAAAGCGGCTCTTATTTAGGGGCGTTCAGATACATTCAAAATGGCGGAAAGGTAACAAGTCTGAATGTTAAGGCAAATATAATTCCAAATGGCTCGAAAAGTTTTATAGGCGGTATTGCAGGTGAAAACTCAGGCATTATTGAACAATGTACCTTTGACGGAACAGTCAAGGGCGAAAATGCAATCGGCAGTATTGCAGGAAACAACACAGGCAACGGACAGATTGTTGCCTGCACCTCCTCGGGAAATATTGTGGGAGAAAATTCAACCGGCGGTATTGTAGGGAAAAATGAAGGCCTTATTTTAAGTTGCACAAATAATGCCTCAATAAACACAGTATACGAAGAAAAGAAAAACGATATCTCGAACATAGAAACAGACTCAGGCGCTGTTATCGAAAACTACAAAATCAAAAAGGAAGAAACCGAAGAAGAAACCGTTTTGGGGCACAGCGATACAGGCGGTATTGCAGGTTATACCTCGGGCGTAATACAGGGTTGCACAAATAACGCCGATGTCGGCTATAAGCACGTTGGGTATAACGTGGGCGGTATTGCAGGCAGGCAATCGGGCTATCTTTTGGGCTGTCAGAATTTTGGCCTTATACAGGGCAGAAAAGATGTTGGCGGAATTGTAGGTCAGGTTGAGCCGTATATTTTATTGCAGACCTCCGAAAGTACTTTGCAGGATATACGTCAGGAGCTTGATAATCTTCACCAAATGGTAAACAGGTTTACCGCCGACACAGAGTCCTTAACAGACAATTCGGAAATACATTTATCAAATATTTCGGAATATGCAAAAAATGCACAGGACAATACAGAAATTTTGCTTAACCAAGGCACAGACTTCATAGATGATAATTTAGCCGAAATCAACACTCAGACAGCTATTTTGTCAAACACTCTTGACAAACTCACTCCCGTCTTTGAAAATTTGGAGAGCGGAAGCGAAAATTTAGCTGATGCCTTTGATGGTGTTGTTGACGCTCTTGATGACATAGAATTGTATGCTCCTGATTTGTATGACGAGATAAACGATATTAATTCGGCCCTATCACGTATCTCAGGTGCGGAACGAAGCATAAAAAAAGCTGTTTCAAACGCCAAAGACGCAATTGATGACTTAGGCGATGTAATCGGCTTTAACAATCAAGCTCAAGTGAGTACGGCGATATCAGAGCTTTCTTCTGCTATACAAGATATAATAACGGCAAATGAAACAATAAAGACCTCTCTTGATGCAATAGAAACAATTTTAAATTCCAAGCCTGAGGACTTTGAAAGCATAGGAATAAACGAAAAAGCCATAGCTGAACATATCAAGACCATAAAAGGCAATACCGACACAACTGTTTCTGCATTGAAAACAGTTGTAAACAGCCTTAATACTATAACTAATAACACAAAAATTGATTTCTCAAAATTCAGGTCTGCCGCCCAATATATAGATGACGCAATTATGTATCTTGAAGATGCGACGTCCTCCATATCAAAAGGGCTTAAGGAGCTTGGAAGTTCTTTTGAAAATCTTTATGAAGGCTTAGACAATTATCTGACCGATGTAAGCGACCAATTAAATACAGCTAAAGATGATTTAGCAGATGCTATTAACTCACTATCCTATGCAACTGATGATATCAAAGATGCAATCGGCAATGCTAAGGACATTATCTCTGATTTATCAAATGAGGAAACCTTGGAATTTGTAAAGCTCGGCGATGATTTTAAAACTGCAAGTGAAAATCTGTTCAATTCACTGTCTGACATCTCAAACGAAATAGATGAATTGAAAAATACCATTTCAGGCAGCATAGACAACATAACAGGTGACATAACTTCTATCAGCAATCAGTTTAACTTAGTAATGAATTTGCTGGCAGACAAGTATAATGAAATTAAAAATGAAGTCACCGACTCAACAGACAGATTTCTTGACACCTCAGACGAAGATATAGAAAACACCAAACAGGGCAAGGTTGCTGAGTGTTATAATAGCGGAAATATTGAAGCAGACAGAAACACAGGCGGAATTGCAGGGGCTATGGCTATTGAATATTCCAAAGACCCCGAAGACGATATTGAAAAGCCCAATACCCTTAACTTCACCTATCGAACAAAAGCTGTTTTGCAGGCTTGTATAAATGACGGCAAGATAGTCGGTAAAAAAGATTGCACAGGCGGTATTGCAGGCTTTGCGGAAATCGGTACTGTTTATGAATGTGAAAACTACGGAGATGCCGAAAGCACAAACGGAAATTATGTCGGCGGTGTAGCAGGCAAAAGTGAATCTACTGTCCGTAAATGCTATGCTAAAAATAAACTGACGGGCAAGGAATACATAGGCGGCATTGTCGGAAAATCAGATATTGTAACAGCCTGCTGTGCAATAGTAAATGTAAACGGCGACGAAAACATAGGTGCTGTTTGCGGTAATACAGACAACAAAGATAATTTATACAAAAACTTCTTTACCGACAATGGTTTGGGTGCTGTTGACGGAATAAGCTATACAGGCAAGGCTGAATCTATAAGTTTTGAAGAGCTTGCAAATATCGCCGACATACCTGCGCGGTTTATCAGCTTTACCGTAACCTTTATAGCAGATGACAAAGTTGTAGAAATTCAGGAAATTAAATACGGTGATGACACAGCAAAAATTAAATACCCCAAAATTCCTGAAAAAGACGGATACTTTGGAGCCTGGACACCCATAGAAGCTGAAACAGTGACGGAAGATATTGAAGTTATTTGTGAATATCAGCCATACATAACAATTCTGTCAAGTTCCGAGAAAAATGAAAACGGCAAGCTTTCCCTTGGATTGGCTGAGGGCGAATTTACGGATAAGGCTGAACTGCATATAACCGAAAGCGACAAAACACCTCCCGTATCATCACAGGATAATGTAAAGGTTTATGACGTTTCCCTTATAAACACCGATATACAAGACGGCGACACAGTGACAGTACGTTTGCTGAACGAGAACAAAGACAAGGTTACTGCCTGGAAATTAACTGACGGCAAATGGGATAAAATTAAAAGTAAAAACAGAGGCAAATACACGGTATTGCAAACAACAGGCACGAAAAGCACGATTTGCTTGCAATATACAAAAAAGGGTTTCTCTCTTGTTTGGTTATTACCAATACTTTTAATCATTATAGCAATCGCTTTGATTGCTGTTAAAAAGAAACGTAAAAAGTAATTAATCGCCCTTGCATTTTATCGTAAAATAAGTTATCATATAGATTATGAATAATAATTATTTAATCATAAGCAAAAAGGATATGGAAAACAGGGGCATTGATTGTCTTGACTTTATTTATGTATCGGGTGACGCATATGTGGACCACCCCAGCTTTGCTAATGCATTGATATGCCGTTTGCTTGAAAGTTTAGGCTATACTGTCGGAATTATTGCACAGCCTGATTGGCACGGATGCGACGACTTTAAACGTCTTGGCAAGCCGAAATATGGTTTTTTTGTGGGTTCGGGTAATATTGACTCTATGGTAAATCACTACACCGCCGCAAAGAAAAGACGAAACACCGACCTGTATTCACCCGGCGGCAAGTCGGGCTATCGTCCTGACAGAGCGGTAATCGTTTACTGCAACCGCTTAAGAGAGGCCTTTGGCAATAAAGTCCCCATTATCATAGGCGGTATAGAGGCGAGTCTGCGTCGCTTTGCCCACTATGATTATTGGTCCGACAAGGTTCGCAGGAGCATACTTATAGACAGTGGCGCGGACCTTCTTATTTACGGAATGGGTGAGCATCAGACCTCTGAGATAGCAAATCTTTTGGCATCAGGCGTTCCTGTATCCCAAATTAAATCGGTCAGAGGAACCGTTTACAAGGAGTCTGATACCGCAGACTTTCCTGATGATGCAATTATCACGGCAAGCTATGATGAGGTTTCAAGTGACAAGTACGCATATGCAAAAGCCACTGCAGAGCAATACGGAGAGCAGGACGCCTTTCGCGGAAAGGCAGTTATACAGCTTGACAGAGATAAGTATATTGTTCAAAATCCGCCTGCATACCCGTTGACGACAGACGAACTTGATAGTATTTACGAATTGCCGTTTACGCGTAATTGGCACCCTGTATACAACAATGACGGCGGTATACCTGCTCTTGAGGAGGTTAAGTTTTCTATCACCTCATCAAGAGGCTGTTTTGGTGCCTGCAGTTTTTGTGCATTAACCTTTCATCAGGGCAGAACTATATCCGCAAGGAGCCACAACTCTATTCTGCGTGAGGCTAAACTTATAGCCTCTATGCCTGACTTTAAGGGATACATTCACGATGTGGGAGGTCCGACTGCGAACTTTCGCGCTCCGTCCTGCAAAAAGCAGTTAAAGCTCGGCACCTGCAGGAACAAGCAATGCTTATTTCCAAGGCCCTGCGAAAATCTGAATGTTTCGCACCGGGATTATTTAGAGCTTTTACGTAAAATCAGAAAGATAGACGGAATAAAAAAGGTCTTTATCCGTTCGGGCATAAGATATGACTATCTGATATATGACAAAGACGACGAATTTTTCAAAGAGTTGTGCAAGCATCACATAAGCGGTCAGTTAAAGGTTGCACCTGAGCATATCTCTGACAATGTTTTAAAGTATATGGGCAAGCCATCAATGAATGTATACAACAGCTTTATCCAAAAATACAAAAAGATTAATGCAGAGCTTGGCAAAAAGCAATACGTTGTACCATATCTGATGTCCTCACACCCGGGAAGCCGTCTGTCAGATGCGATAAGCTTGGCGGAATATTTGCGTGACAACAAAATAAACCCCGAACAAGTAC
>CACYTW010000050.1 GCA_902777435.1 uncultured Ruminococcus sp.
AATAAATGAAAATTATTTCGGATTAACAATTTGTATCAAACGCAAAAGAGCATTAAATTTAAGAGGATAACTCTTCCCATTCTTCAAAGCATTCCTCAAGTCTGTTGTTGGCTTCTTCAAGCTGGATGGACTTTTCCTGCATCAACTCAAAGCTCGAGTATACTTCCTCGCTTGCCATCTCCTGTTCAATCTCTGATATCCTTTTTTCAAGATATGAAATCTCATCCTCTAACTCACGAATTTTATTTTTCTTCGCCACATCAGCCTTGCGTTGTTCTTTACTTCTGTATGTTCCCTCGCTCTTTTTCTTGACAGGCTGTTTTTTCTCCTCTGCATCAGGCTTTACATCAAGTGCTTTTTCTTTGTAATACTCATAGTTGCCGTCATATACGACCGCACCGCTTTTTGTAATCTCGATTATTTTATCGGGGACTTTATTTAACAAATATCTGTCGTGAGATATAAATATAACCGTGCCGTCAAATTCGGACAAGGCGTCCTCCAATACCTCTTTAGAGTTCAAATCCAGGTGGTTTGTCGGCTCGTCAAGCAACAACACATTTGACTTTTCAAGCATAATTATGCACAATGCAAGTCTTGCTCTCTCGCCACCGCTTATGACTTTAACGGGTCTGTATACCTCTTCTTTTGTCAAAAGAACATTCCCCAACACACGCCTTATCTGTGCCTCAGGTATGTGGGGAAACCTATCCCACAGCTCATCTATCGCCATTTTATCGGGACTTAAGTTCAAATTCTCTTGTTCGTAATAGCTTATGGTAGCATTCTTGCCCCATTGAACGTCACCCGTGTAATGAGGGATAATACCCTGTATTGTTTTAAACAATGACGATTTTCCTATTCCGTTATCTCCGATTACAGCAATCTTATCGCCCTTTTTAATATCAAGATTAATGTGTGAGCATAGCTCTTTTCTTTCCTCACCGACTGCCACCGTCAAGTCCGAAACAGTAAGCACATCTTTATACGGGTCCTTTATCTTCTCAAACTTTAGTCTGATTTTCTTTTCTGTATATTCGGGGTTTTCAATTATCTCCATATTGTCAAGAATTTTCTGTCTTGACTTTGCACTTGCCGAGGTAGATGCCCTTGCCATATTCTTGTCAACATATGTCTGAAGCCTTGAAATCTCCTCCTGCTGTGCGGCATATTCCTTTAATCTGCGTTCGTACCGCTCCGCCTTTTGCACAAGGTAAGCCGAATAGTTGCCCTTAAAGGTATTTAATCCGCAACGCTCAATTTCAAATATATTATCTACTATCTTATCTAAAAAGTACCTGTCGTGGGATACAACAAATATTGCACCCTTATAATCAATAAGATAATTTTCAAGCCAGTTCAATGTCTTAAAATCCAGATGGTTGGTAGGCTCGTCCAAAACGAGAAGTTCAGGCTCTTCAAGCAATAATCTCGCTATTGCAAGCCGTGTTTTCTCGCCGCCGCTTAATATATTTATGGGCGTATCAAGCTCCTTATCAGAAAAGCCCATACCATTTAAAACAGTTTTTATTTTTACATCTATGTTATATCCATCACGGCTGTCAATGTATGCCTGCTTTGATGCGTATTCGCTTGAGAGTCTTTTATATTCACTATTATCAGCATTGTCATTGCCAAGTGCCGCAAGCTCGCCTTCTATACGGCGCATATCCTTTTCGGCTTTTTCTACATCTTCAAAGGCTTTACGCATCTCTGCAATGATTGAACTGTCACGCACAAGTCCCGAATTCTGCTTTAAAACACCTATGCTCATTCCGTTCTTGCGGTAAATCTCGCCCTCGTCATAATCTGCCTCTCCCAATAAGACAGAAATCAATGTTGATTTTCCTGCTCCGTTTACGCCAATTAAACCATAACGGCATCTGTCCTCTATGGTCAAACTTACATTTTCAAATATCACATTATCCGAAAAGCTCTTTTTCAAGCCTTTTGCCGAAATTAACATACTCTATCCTTATCCGCCTTTTCTGCCTTTATCTCATATCGGTCTTTGAACGAAAACACCTTGGAAATTACAAGTCCCAACACAAGTCCTCCAAGCATTCCGATGACTGATGAAATCTCATTTCCAAAAAATTTATATCCTAAAATTGCGCCTATTATCATAAGCACAACTGTCTGACCGTACCCTAACAACATTCCCTTAAAAAATGTTTTAGTCGGCATAGTTAATACAACCTTATCACCCTTTTGAATGCTGTCATCTGCCAAACATTCGACAAAAACAGCCTCGGTGGGACAACCCTTGCAACTGACACAGTTACCGCCACAGGACGACTCACGCACAACACGAATTTTGGCTCTGTTTTGCTGTATATCTGTTACATATCCATACTGCTTCATTTGTTGTTCTCCGCCTTGAACTTCTCTGCCATATCTACCATTTCTTTTGCGGCACTAAACGTAATCTCCGTAACCTTAACACCGCCGATTATCCTGGCAAGCTCGTTAATTCTGTCATCACCGCTTACACAAGTAACAGTTGTTCTTGTGCTGTCCTCCGCAGAATTTTTCTCTATCTTATATTGATAGTCAGCCATAGCGGCAATCTGAGGCAGGTGAGTTATACACAAAATCTGACGTTTGTGTGCCAATGCACCTATTTTTTCTGCAATCTTTTGAGCGGCTCTTCCGCTTACACCTGTATCTATTTCATCAAAAATCATAGTTTCAACCAAATCGCTGTCAGACAAAACAGACTTTATGGCAAGCATAATCCTTGACATTTCACCGCCTGATGCTATTTTGGACAACGGCTTTAACTCTTCACCCGGGTTTGCCGAAATCAAAAATTCAACATTATCACAGCCGTTGGCTGAATACTTGACTTCTCCGTCATTGTCATATGCCTGACAAATGCTGACAGAAAATCTGATTTTTTGCATATCCAAGTCCGCAAGCTCATTCATAATATTCTCTTGCAGGCTGTATGCCGCATCAACTCTCGATTTTGTCAATTTCTGTGAGATTTCGTCAAGTTTTTCTCTTTCTGTTTCAAGCTGTTGCGTAAGCTCCGCCAAACGCTCATCACTGCTTTCAATAGCCTCCAAACGCTCACGGGCGTTATTTGCATACTCGATAATCTCTTCAACAGAGTTTCCGTACTTGCGTTTTAGGTTATATATCAGGCTCAATCTGCCCTCTATATCATCAAGCTCTGTGGGGCTGTAATTTACAGCATCAATGTATGAATGAAGCTCGTGCATAACATCATCAACATCTGCCATAACAGACACCAAAACATCATAAAATTCCGACAGCTTTGAGTCATAGTCCTTTATCCCCTCAAGTCTACGCACCGCATCGGAAATAAAATCACAGGCACCGCTTTCGCTGTCGTCACTGCCGTGAAGGTCATAATACGCACCATCTGCTCCCTCTGCAATCCTCTCTGCGTTTTGCAAAAAGCTTTTCCTCTCGGTCAGCTCCTCCTCCTCACCGATTTTCAGCTTTGCGGCATCTATCTCGCTAAGCTGAAAGCTCAACAATTCTGTCAAACTTTCCTTCTCGCTTTCGTCTGTTGAAAGTTCAGCAAGCTCTGCCTGAATTTCTTTAACCTTTTTGTATTGCTCTTTATACTCAGCCATAATATCTGAGTTTTCAGCATACTCGTCAACAAAGCCTATATGGCTTTTAGGTGACAAAATACTTTGGTTGTCGTTCTGACCGTGAATAGTCAACAGCTTTTCGCCAACCTCTTTAACCATACCAATCGGCATTAATCTTCCGTTTATATTACACTTGCTCTTGCCGTCTGCCGTAAGCTTTCTTGCGATAAGAACAATTCCGTCATCACAATCAATTCCAAGCTCTGCAAGTTCATTGATTATCGTCTGATTTTCAATTTCAAAGGTCAAATCAACCGAAGCAAACTCTGCCCCTGTTCTGATAAGTTCGCGGCTTCCTCTGCCACCGAGAGCCATATTAATGGAATCTATAAGAATAGATTTGCCCGCTCCCGTTTCGCCTGTCAAGGCCTGAAAACCATTATTAAACTGAACCGTAATTTCCTCGATTACAGCAATGTTTTTAATATGCAGTTCTCTCAGCATCCGGTTTGCCCCCTTTTGCAAAATTAATCAGACAGCTTTTCTCTTAATACATCAAAAAAGTTTCTGTCGTCAAGTTTTATAAGTCTTGTTCTGTACTTTGATTTAGTAATTTTAATATATTCGTCATTTTCAAGAACGCCCCTTGTTTCGCCGTCAATCAAAACGGAAACATCACCTCTGTATGGCTCAGCGGGAGTAATCCATACCTCGTCATTGCCGTGAACCACGGTACTTCTCGCTCTGAGTGTGTGCGGACATATGGGTGTGATAATCATAGCGTCCAAATCGGGATGCAAAACCGCACCGCCTGCAGACAGCGAATACGCAGTTGAACCCACAGCCGTTGCCGTTATCAATCCGTCAGCCGCATATGAGCCTATATTTGTGCCGTTGACCGAAGCCGATACATTAATCATTTTCGTCTTACCGCTGCCTGTCACAACAACGTCATTGAGTGCCAAAAACTTAGCCCCCTCAACACCTTGTTTTACAACAGTTGCATCAATCATCATACAGCTTGTAACGGCATAGTCACCTGAAAACAGCTTTTCAAATATGGAATATTCACCACGTTCCGCCTGAGCAAGAAAGCCAAGGTGCCCTAAGTTTATTCCGACAATTGGTATACCATATACAGCCGCCTGAGGAGCGATATTCAATATGGTTCCGTCACCGCCCAAAACAACAAGTGCATCAGCGTATTTGAGCATTTGTTCAAGTATTCCGTATTCTGATGCCCCAACAAGTTTAGTTCTGAACCTCTGTTCAACAAAAACCTTTGCCCCGTATCCGTTTAAAACATTGATAACCTTTTGTGTTTCCTTAAGGTCTGCATCACGCAACTCGTTAGGAATAACCGCAATATTATTCATAATAATCTCCATTCCGCCGCCTTGCACCGACATAAATAGTGATTAAATTAATCTCCTATCCGCAAGGCAATGGAATGATAAGAGATTATTTCGGCGGTGCAATTTAATCCGCCGAAGGCTAACGTGAAAGGAACTTGCACGTTAATCTCACCTCTGTTACTATCAAAACAAATAAAAACTCATAGCACTATTTATCCAACTCGTGAGATTTATCCACAAGTGCGTCAATGTCGGGATAAACCTCCTCACCCTGTTTGGAAATATACATAAGATACTCTATATTACCCTCAGGACCTTTTATGGGCGAATAATCAAGTCCGCAAATTTTAAATCCTATATCTCTTGTAAAATCAAAGACCTTATTAATTACCTCTTTATGTACGTTGCTGTCACGCACAACGCCCTTTTTGCCGACCTTATCTCTGCCTGCCTCAAACTGAGGCTTAATCAAGCATACTCCCGTTGCATTATCTGTGGAAAGGTTCCAGGCAACAGGCAGTACAAGTGCCAACGAGATAAACGACACATCAACCGAAAAAAATTCTATCTTATCGGGCAGAGAGTCAACATATCTGATGTTTGTACGTTCCATATTGACAACACGCTCGTCACATCTGAGTTTCCAGGCAAGCTGACCATAGCCAACGTCAACGGAATATACCTTTTCCGCTCCGTTCTGCAGCATACAATCAGTGAAACCGCCTGTTGAAGCACCAATATCCATACACACCTTTTCGTCAGGCGAAACAGGAAAAACCTGCATAGCCTTTTCCAGCTTTAAGCCTCCGCGGCTGACATATTTCAAAGCATTGCTTCTTATCTCAATATTTTCGGTTCCGACCACCTGTTCTCCTGCCTTTGATACCTTGCGGTTGTCGATATAAACTTCCCCTGCCATAATAATAGATTGTGCTTCGCTTCGGCTTTTAACCAAGCCCTTTTCTGCAAGGTACACATCAAGTCTTTGTTTCGTCATAATAATCTCCATTCCGCCGCCTTGCACCGACACAAATCGTAATTAAATATATCTTCCATCCGCAAGGCAATGGAATGATAAGAGATTATTTCGCACGTCAACCTTTCGCACTTTATGTGCGAAAGGTTCGGCGGTGCAATTTAATCCGCCGGAGGCAATAACGTGAAAGGAACTTGCACGTTATTCCTCTTTATAAGTTCGATTTAATTTTGTCAGCAATAGCCTCAGCCGACATACCATACTTATCTTTTAATTTATCTATGCTTCCCTGAACGATAGGCTCGTTGGGATAAGCAAATTTCAAAACACTTCTGCCCAATATATCCTCAAGGTTCTGACCAAAGCCTCCGCTTTTCATACCGTCCTCAATCGAAACAACAATTTTCTTATCTGAGCAGTATTTTTTCATAAATTGTTGGTCTATGGGCTTTATACACCTTGCATCAACAACAGCCGCCGATATTCCGTCGGCAGACAGTATATCAGCCGCCTTTAAAGCATCATACAAGCAAATTCCCACCGCAACAATTATTACATCGCTGCCGTCTTTGACAAGCTCCGACTTAAGCGGCATAACTACCTTTGTATCTCTTTGGCAAACAGCGCCTCTCGGATATCTTACAGCGACAGGTCCCTCCGCAGTGTTTACTGCATAATTTAACATTAACTTAAAATCTATCTTGTTAGATGGCGAAAGCACAATCATATTTGGCATTTGCAACATATATGCAATATCAAAAACACCTTGATGTGTTTCGCCGTCCTCGCCCACAGGACCGCATCTGTCAATGCAGAAAACTGTGTGCAAATTCATAAGTGCGACATCATGTATAATCTGGTCGTACGCCCTCTGCAAAAATGTGGAGTATATTGCAACAACAGGAGTATATCCCGACTTCGCCATACCTGCGGCAAACGTAACAGCGTGCTGTTCCGCAATGGCAACATCATAAAATCTGTTGGGGAACTTGTGCGAAAACTCACTAAGTCCCGTTCCCAATGGCATAGCAGCAGTAATTGCAACGACTTTGTCATTGTTAAGTGCAAGCTCGCAAAGCTGGTTGCCGAAACAAGTTGACCAATCCTCTTTTTGAGGTAATATAGGCTTGCCTGTACTTTCGTCAAAACTTGAAATTCCGTGAAAGAAATCAGGGCTTTTCTCCGCGTGCGTATACCCTTTTCCCTTTTTGGTATGCACGTGCAGTATAACAGGCTCTTTCAGCTTCTTTGCCTGTTCCAGAACAACCCTCAGGCTTTCAATGTTATGTCCATCGACGGGACCTAAATACTTAAATCCGAAATCTTCAAAAATACTGCTTGGCAATATCAGGTTTCTGACCATCTTTTTCATTCTTGAAATTATTTTATTAAGAGGTTTGCCCACAAGCGGAAATCTCTCAAGTGCAGTCTTGACATTTGATTTCACCCTGAAGTATTTTGCCGTACTCCTCAACCTCTTTAAGCTTTTGGAAAGACCGCCCACATTTTTGGAAATCGACATCCCGTTATCGTTCAAAACAACAATGACAGGCAACTTCATACTTCCAACGTGATTTAATGCCTCAAATGCCATTCCACCGGTCATTGCCCCGTCTCCGATAACAGCAATGGCACGCTTGTCCGTTTTTTTCAGTCTTGCAGCCGCAGCAAACCCTGCCGCAACCGATATGGAGGTAGAACTATGTCCCGAGTTAAACGCATCAGCAATACTCTCTGAGGACTTTGGAAAACCCGACATACCGCCGAACTTTCTTAAGGTATCAAACCTATCTGCACGTCCTGTCAGGATTTTGTGAACATAGGATTGATGTCCCACATCCCATACTATTCTGTCATAGTACGGGTCGAACTCCATAAACAGAGCGATTGTAAGCTCCACAACCCCTAAGTTTGCCGACAAATGTCCTCCGGTTTTGGATACGTTTTCAATAAGAAATTCTCTTATCTCATCTGCAAGAGCATTCAGCTCGTCATTATTAAATTTTTTTATATCGTGAGCTGTATGGATTTTCTCAAGCATTTTTATACCTCATAACATATGTTTTATTGATTACTCGGCATCACTGTCTGTATCTTGTTTTGCATTTTCTTCTTCAATTACATCTAACATATATGTCTTCATCTTTGGATACACGTTAAAATTCACCAGGAACTGAGTAAACGACATAAGAATAACTATCTCAGCAATTATGTAAATAAGTAACATAATCACAAAATATTTTCCGCCAAAATACATAATTAATATCGGGATAACTGTATGTACAAAGAACAGTACAATCATCACAAACAAGTTAGACGGCAGCTTTCCCACTGCGAAAATCAGTGAGTTTCTGTAAATATCCTTAACGGACAATTTAAATGTAACCATAATAGGATAAATATACATATGCATCATCATATATATAAACGAAATTACATACAAGAAGTATTTAAGATAGGATATAGCCCCCGACATTTGTCCATAAATATAGATTGCATAAAATATAACAACAGTTACAACAATATCTATAACAAATACAATTATGGATTGCTTGAAATTACTTTTCACATTATCCTTAAAGTCACTGCCTATCCACGCGTGTTCTTCCCGTGCAAAATTTCTCATAATATAGGTCATTCCCGCTGTGGCAGGTCCTGCACCCATAACGGAAATATAAAAATTCGTGAAAATAACACTCAATATAATGACGGTAAAGTCCGCACCATCTTGCATTCCGAGAATTTCGCTCACTGTATTAAACATAATGAAACTTACAACAAAAAATGTAATAATGTAAGTCGGAATTAGCGTAACCGAATACAACAAATTTGCCCTTGAAAAATGGCTTAACTTACGAAAGAATATATCAAAAAACCTAAAAAAACTCCTCTTTTTCGGTGCATCAGGGTCAACCCCCGGCCCCGGCTTATCATAATTTCTGAAAAAAATGCCCATTTTACAACTCTCCTTATGATACGCTACTCAACAGTAACATAATACTTTATTTTATCAAATATATTCTCCCCGATTCCCTCTATTTCCAACAGTTGCTCAACAGCAGTAAACCTCCCTATGCTGTCTCTTTTGTCAATTATTCTTTTTGCCAGCTTTTCACCAATGCCGTCAATGCTACGCAACTCACTTTCAGTTGCCACATTCAAGTTAATTTTATCTTGTATACTTTTAAGCTCCTCATCCTCTTGCTCAGCAGTTTTTGTATTCTCCGCCTGAGTGGTTTGAGGTACAGCCTCTTTTATATCGTCAACCCTGTCAAGTTTATTATAAAAATTCATCCCCAACAGGTATGCCGATATAAGAATTAAGATTATGGGTACGGCAATCACTTTGCCAAATAAGTTTTTCATAATTATTTATTATATCTTGAACGAAGTTCAGCAAATATATCGTCCCAGGTCAAGCCTTGCTCTACAAGCACAACCGACAAGTGATACAACAAATCGGCAGTTTCGTACTGAACCTCTGCTTTAACATAATTCTTTGATGCAATAATAACCTCGGCAGACTCCTCACCCACCTTTTTGAGCATCTTATCAATTCCCTTTTCAAAGAGGTAATTTGTGTAAGAACCCTCTTTGGGATTTTTAACTCTGTCAACAATAATATCGTATACGTCATAGAGAATTTTCGGGTTTGTGTCAATACCTGTGGGTATTTCAACAAGGTTGCCGTCAACTACCTTGCGGTAGAAGCAAGAGTGATTACCTGTGTGACAAGCCGCACCTATCTGCTCAATTTTAAGAACGATTGCATCCTGGTCGCAGTCAACAAGTATCTCCTTAACGTGCTGCAGATGTCCCGAATGAGAACCTTTTTCCCATAACTCCTGACGGCTGCGGCTGAAATATGTGGCGTGACCGCTCTCCAATGTCATTTTAATGCTCTCCTCGTTCATATAAGCAAGCATCAAAATCTCGCCGCTTACCGCATCTTGTGCAACCGCAGGAATAAGTCCTCTGTCGTCAAATTTTAAATCCTTAATAAAATCAGTTGTAGCCATTATAATTATCTCCTTACTGTCGCCTTGCACGACATAATTTATTGTCATTTATTTATTCAGCCGCATTAATCGCGTCCTTTAAGCAAAGTGCATCAGTATACAAAGCCTTACCTACTATTGCCCCTTCTACGCCTGTGTCTTTAAGCCGTGCTATATCATCAGCAGAGCTGACACCGCCTGATGCAACAACATCAATCGAAACGGCCTCTGTCATTTCCTCCATTGCCTTTACATTTGGCCCTTTAAGCATACCATCTGTGGCTATGTCAGTATAAATTATAGTCTTTACGCCAATTTTTTCCATTTGCTTAGCCAAATCAATTGCGGAGGTATTACTGACCTCCTCCCAGCCGTTTACGGCAACCATACCATTTTTCGCATCAATTCCAACAACAACACGCTCGCCGTATTTAGTAACTGCTTCTTTGACAAAATCGGGATTACTGAGTGCTGATGTTCCTATTATAACACGATTTACGCCGTTATCAAGGTACTTTTCAACACATTCCATATTTCTGACTCCGCCGCCGACCTCAATTGGAATATTTAGCTTGTCAGCTATCCTGACAATCAAATCAAAGTTGGGCATCTCGCCGTTTCTCGCTCCGTCAAGGTCAACAATATGTATAAATTCGCCGCCCTCATTCTGCCAACGCATAGCAATCTCGCAAGGGTCATCAGCAAACTTTGTCTTTTGTGAATAGTCACCCTGAACAAGACGGACACAGGCTCCGTCAATAATATCTATGGCAGGATATATTCTCATTACTTGTCCTCCTTGTCTGTCTTTCCTATCTCATTTTTAATATCGCCAATAAGATTTATAATCTTTTCACGATGCATCTTAAGGCTTACTCTGTTGACAATCAAGCGTGCTGAAAGCTCGCATACATCCTCCAACACTTCAAGCCCGTTTTCCACAAGGGTTTTACCGCTTTCAACAATATCGACTATTACCTCCGAAAGTCCCACAATAGGTCCAAGCTCAACCGAACCATTCAATTTTATTATGTCAACGGTCTGACCTTTGACTCTGTGGAAGTAATCTCTTGCAATGTGCGGATATTTGCTGGCAACTCTCATAATGTTTCTGCCATCAATTTTTCCCCTCATTGACGCAGGACCTGCAACAGCCATTTTACACTTGCCAAAGCCTAAGTCCAAAACTTCATACACGTTTTTTCCGCTCTCTAACAGAGTGTCCTTTCCCACTATACCAATGTCTGCCGCTCCGTATTCAACGTATACAGGCACATCAGACGCCTTTACAAGAATAAATCTGAACTTGTTTTTCTCATCAGTAAATATAAGCTTT
>CACYTW010000051.1 GCA_902777435.1 uncultured Ruminococcus sp.
AGAAGATCCGAAGCATAAAATTCCCAACTCGGAATGGTGAAATAATTAGGTTTCAATTCTTTATTATGGCTCATTTCTTCAATCATGCGAGTATCACGTCCCAAAAGCAAATCGTCCAAAGAAATATCAAAATATTTTGATATTTCGATTACCTTTGAGAGTTCAGGCGTACTGCTTCCATTTTCCCATTTTTGCACAGATTGACGGGATACATTAAACAAATTTGCAAATTGTTCCTGAGACATACCCAATGCTGCTCTTAATTTATAAATTTTATCACCTATTGTCATTATATCAACTCCTTCAACTATATTATATATGTTTCATAATAATTTTTCAACCAACCATTTGTTGCTTTTTTTGCAAATCATCGGTTGCCGAATATAAAATCTAATACCGCAACCTAAGACATAACCATAATTTAACGATTACTAAAAAGAAGATCGGTGCAGCCCGAAGATTACCTCTTTGACGGCACTATTTGCTTATTCATTAAAGATTTGAAAAAACCGTAAAATACCGCAATACCGCAATACTGCAATATCTGAACGTGTTTAAGATAAAAGAAAAGACCGACTATTCTATCAAAATAATCAGTCTTATTTGGTGGAGATGGGGGGAATTGAACCCCCGTCCGAAGAAGTGTCCCCACAGGGCACTACGAGCGTAGTTTGTGATTAAAATTCCCGAATGCCAAAGGCTCACAAACAAGCCGAAGGCATTGGTAGCTTCATTAATTCATGATACGGTCAAAGCTTTCCGTATTCACGTTCACCGCTTGGATGATACCTTAATCTGTGAGCGCGGTAATCACAGCAAGGCAGCTGCGTTAATTAGGCAGCGTAAGCTAAATTTTTGTTAGCGTTTAATTTAAAAGTTGGGTTTTTTACGCAGTACCCACTGCGGCTCGCTCCCTGAGTCTCCACGACCCCGTCGAAGCCTTTACATCCCCATATATAGCCACACCATAGGGTGATAGTATAAAACCGAACCGTGATTTGTACTTTCACCCTAAGGTGTGGCGAAATTTTACATTTCATCAATCCATCTGATTGACATATCAATCCAATTTTGCACAGCACTCACTATGATAGATTCATTTGGTGCCACCGATATATCACCCAATGATAAACCGTGTACTCCGTCAGGATAGATGTGCATTTCAAATTTGACCTTGTGCTTTTCAAGTGCGTTAGCAAATAAAAGTGAATTCACAACAGGGACAGCATTATCTGAAAAAGTATGCCAGATAAATGCTTGAGGTGTGTCTTCGCTGACATAATTCTCAAGAGATGCCAGGGGCTTAACCTCTTCTCTGCCGCCAATAAATGTGTTGATTGTTCCTTTGTGTGTGATATCAAGATTACCTGTTATAACAGGATAGCCGAGAATAATGCCGTTTGGCTTATTCTCCCCATTTTTCACACCTGAATACTTAATTACGTCAGGATGGTTCCAATGGACACCAAGACTTGCAACAAGGTGACCGCCTGCGGAAAAGCCGCAGACAAAAATTTTGTTGGGATCGATATTATGCTCTGCCGAGATTTCGCGGACATAGGCAACTGCCTTTGAAAGCTCGCATATTGCGGCAGGCCAGCCTGCAGGTGATACCGAATAATCAAGAACAAATGCGTGAAACCCTGCGGCACAGTATTTCATAGCTATAGGCTCGGCTTCTCTGGGAGAGGTAGAACCATATCCACCGCCGGGACATACGATAACAGCAGGGCGTGATTTGCATAAAGAATTGCTTATGTTTCTGTCGTCCAATATATATGTTGTAAGCGTCGTCTGTCTTGGTGATGGTTCAATGCCCATTGCCTGATAGTCAACATCTATATTTATTACTTTATTTATCATATTTATTCATCCTTCTTTAAAATATTTAAAAGTTATTCTTCTCTTTCATAGCTCGGTCCATATTGCGTTTGGCATCTCGCTCTGCAATGGAGGCACGCTTGTCATAGTTCTTTTTGCCTCGGCACAGACCGATTTGCACTTTTATATACTGCCCCTTAAAATACAGCTTTAACGGAATTAAAGTATATCCCTCCTGAGAGGTCTGACCGATAAGCTTGTTTATTTCCTTGCGGTGCAACAACAGTCTGCGTGCACGCAACGGCTCGTGATTGTATATACTTCCTTGTTCATAGGGACTTATGTGCATTCCGATTATGAATGCCTCGCCTGTTTTGCAGGAAATATAGCTATCTTTGAGGTTGACACGGCCTTGGCGTACAGATTTAACCTCTGTGCCGACAAGCTCGATGCCGGCTTCGATTTCTTCGTCTACAAAGTAATCGTGATATGCTTTTTTGTTTTGTGCAACAATTTTTTTATCCGACATCAGTATGCCCCCTATCATAATCATAATTAGCTGTTAAGGCCTTTATTATACGCCGAAAGCACACAAAAGTCAAGCTAATTTAATCGACGCTGACAGACGTTTTCCGATAAAAGCAACAACAAAACAAGTTATTATATCCTTAGGCAAGGGCAACAGGAAGAATGAGAGTATAAACTTTTGTACATTGATTGCAGCGTGAAACCACAATGACTGAATCAGGCAGTAGTACACCATTCCGCAAGCATATATTATTGCCATTCCCACAAAGGCAGACAACAATAATGTTTTATAGGATTTTTTGTTTTTCTCCGCTATAAGTCCGCTTACAAAAGCGGCTACAATAAAACCTATTATATAACCGAAGGTTGGTGTAATTACATATCCAAAGCCACCGCCCCCGCCGGCAAACACAGGCAATCCGAACAGTCCCAAAAGTGTGTATAGGATAACGCTCAATGTTCCGTACTTTTTGCCGAGAAGAATACCGCACAGCAATATAACTGCTGTTTGAAGGGTAATAGGAACAGGCGGAACAGGAATTTTAATATATGTGCCTATTATTATCAAGGCGGTGAACAATGCCGTAAGTATTAATGCGTATAAATTTCTTTTCATATTTTTTCATCCGATTTCTAATTAAAAATAATAAAACGGGCATATAATAAATATATGCCCGTACATTTTTTGACTTATCCGCTAATTACGTTTCCATCCTTGTCAAATACAGGAAGAGGGGCAAGATATATAATGTCGTCACGTTCAGCCGCATCGCCCTCGGCAAGAACAGCCATCTTTCCAACAATATTTCCACCTATTTCAGCAACTAACTTTTCAAGTGCTGCAAGAGATTCTCCGGTGCTTATTACATCGTCAACAATGAGAACACGTTTGCCTTTTATGGCAAGCTGGTCGTCTTCGCCAAGGCAAAGGGATTGCTGATGCATCGTTGTAATCGAGTTAACATAGGTAGTATGAATGTTTTTCATATAAACCTTAGCACCCTTGCGGGCAACTATATAATTATTTGAATCTGACTGACGGGCCATCTCATAAGCGAGCGGAATGCCCTTGCTCTCAGCAGTAATTATAATATCGTGCTCAGGAGCAAGTTTTAAAAGCTCCTTAGCTGCCGCAACTGTAATTTCTACGTCGCCAAACATAATGAAAGCGGCAATATAGAGATTTTCATTTACCTTACAAAGCGGCAGGTCACGCTTAAGACCCGCAATTTCCATTGTATAAGCTGAATTATTCACTAAATAAGCACCTCTTTATATTTTATGCAAGACCCATAACCTTGAGTACGATATATATTGCAAACAATGCAACAGAAATCCACATAATAGCGCTGACTTCCTTAATTTTGCCTGTAACCACCTTAAGGATAACCCAAGCAAGCATACCGAACATAATACCATTTGCAATAGAATATGTAAGCGGCATCATAATGATGGCAAGGAATGCACCGATTGTATCAGCAGCGTCACCGTCAAAGTTAACATTCTTAACAGCAGTAAGCATCAAAAGACCAACATAGAGCATAGCAGGAGTTGTAGCAAATGAAGGAATAGCTGTGAAGATAGGAGCGAGAACAAGTGACAAGATGAATAAAATACCTGTAACAAGTGATGCAAGACCTGTTCTTGCGCCTGCAGCAACACCTGCGCTTGATTCTACATAGCTTGTAACAGTAGATGTACCAAGGATAGCACCAACTGTTGTACCTACGGCATCAGCCATAAGAGCGGCACCTGCCTTAGGAAGTTCGCCGTTTTCGTCAAGAAGGTCACTCTTCTGAGCAACACCGATAAGAGTACCTGCTGTATCAAAGATATCGGTATATAAGAAGGTAAATGTAATAATTGCAAATGCAGGAAGGTCCTTAGCAACTGCTGCAAAATCAAAATCACAGAACAAAGGTGCAGAATATGATGCTGAAGAGAATGACGGGAATACAGAGTAAACACCGTTTTCAACGTCTACAACATACCAGCCTGCAACCTGAGCAATCATACCGAGAACCCAGGTAGCAATAATACCGATTAAAATACCGCCCGGAACCTTGTAATGCTGAAGAACACCGATAATCAAAAGTCCAATCAACGCCAAAACCACAGGAGCAGAGCTGATATCACCAAGACCAACTGTGGTAGCAGGACTTGCAACAACAATGCCTGCATTCAAGAGAGCGATTATTGTGATGAAAAGACCGATACCTGCTGTGATAGCAAACTTAAGGTTGTTAGGAATTTTGTTAACCAATGCTTCACGGAATTTGAAGAGAGAAAGAATCATAAATATGATACCTTCAACCAAGATAGCGGTAAGAGCAATCTTATAGCTGTAACCCATAGAACCGCAAACCGTGAATGCGAAGAACGCATTAAGACCCATACCTGAAGCAAGAGCTACCGGGTAGTTGGCGAAGAACGCCATACAAAGTGTAGCGATTGCTGCCGAAATTGCTGTAGCTGAGAATGCAGCACCGATAGGGATACCTGCTGCCGCCAAATAATTCGGATTAACAGCAAGAATGTACGCCATTGCGAGGAATGTTGTAATACCGCCGATTACTTCGTTACGAACGGATGATCCTCTTTCCTTAACTTTAAAAAACTTTTCCATTTATACTTCCCCCAAAGTATTAATATATTAAAATTTTATTTTTTTGCAAATACTTTATATATGGATAATTATAACTAAGTATAACATATCAATTTAAAAAGTTCAAGCAGTTTAAGTTACATTTTTGTAAAATTATGCCGAAATTTTTACAAATATTGTTTGAGGAATAATAATGCAAAAATAATATTGAAAAAAAAAGTTAGGTGTTGTATAATGAAAACAGTAACATCAAAATTTGAAAGGTGGGGTAAAAGTGATTTTACCGATTCTTTTAGATAAAACAAAGCTTTTACCTATTTATGTTGTCAGAATAGGAATAACAAGAAATCAGTACAGAATTATCCGCGAAGACGGTTTTAACAGCTATCAGATTTTGTACTGTGTTTCAGGGAGCGGTATATTTAAAGTTGGCGGCAAATCGTACAAAATCAGTTCAGGGGACGCTTTCTTTTTCAGACCAGGAGTTCCCCACGAGTATATACCTGTCGAGAAGCCGTGGAAGACAACCTGGATTACATATTCGGGAAGTTCGGCCGAAGGGATAGCCGATTATCTCGGACTTGGAGATACCGCAGTTTTTTCGATACCTAACCTGACGGAGTTTGATCTATTGACAAAGTCATTGTCAGATGTTTTTATAAGCAACAAGGCAGATAAGGAAATAAGGTCCTCGTGCATCTTATATAAGATGTTGATTAAAGTCGGAGGTTACATTGATAATCTGCCTCAAAACGGCGGAATGACACAAAATGAAAAGTTCCAGAAAATAAGTCCCGTTATAGAATTAATGAAAAGGAAATATAATGAGGATATAAGTCTTGAAACTATGGCTGATGAGATTGGTGTTACGGCAAACCATTTGTGCAGATTATTTAATCAGGTCTATGGCGTAACACCGCTTAAATATCTTACACAGCTTCGCCTTAATGAAGCGAAAACCTTTTTGTCATCAAGTGATGATATGAAAATCAAAGACATTGCAGAGGCTACGGGGTTTAACGGCGTCAGCTATTTTTGTACGGTCTTTAAAAAGTATGAGGGTGTAACACCTGAGGAATACAGAAGAATAAATATCTTCTGATTGACAATTATGATATAGAAATGTTTATCGTTAATATGGGAGGCGTTACGAATGATAGACGGATTTATAAAGGTTGCGGCGGCGACACCTGAGGTCAGGGTTGCCGACGTTGAATTTAATGCTAATAAAATAATAAGGTGTATCACCAAAGCGGAGAACGACGGCGCAAAGCTGATTGTTTTGCCTGAGTTGGCTGTTACCGCGTACACCTGCGGAGATTTATTCTTGCAGAGCAAGCTTATCAGACGTGCAGAAAATGCACTAATCAATATTGTTGATACCACAAAGGATTTGGATATTCTCTGCGTGGTGGGAGTCCCTGTGTCCGATAACGGAAAGCTATACAATTGTGCCGCATTTTTTAAGGACGGAAATATTCTCGGCTTTGTCACAAAGACAAATATCCCGAATTACAGCGAATTTTATGAGATGCGTCACTTTAATACAATGACAGCTAATTCAACAGTATACTTCGGAGGTGTGAAGATACCGATTGGGCCTAACCTTATCTTTATGGCAAAGGAGATGCCTGAGTTTGCGGTTGCGGCGGATATATGTGAAGATTTGTGGGCTGCCAATCCGCCAAGCAACAGCCATACCGAAAACGGAGCGACCATAATCGTGAATCTGTCGGCAAGCGATGAGGTAATAGGCAAAAGCTCCTGGAGAAGAAAGCTGGTTGAGGTTCAGTCTGCTAAGACGGAATCTGTTTATATATACGCAGATGCAGGTGAGGGAGAGTCCTCGACGGATATGACATTCTCAGGTCACAATATGATATATGAAGCAGGAATACCGCTTGCTGAATCAAAGATATTCTCAGAGAGTATAATATATGCTGATGTCGATGTGGAAAGGTGTATTCAGGAACGCAGACGTGTAACGACATTTAAAAACGGCGATAAGAATAATTACCAAACCATATACTTTAATACGGCGATTGAAAAGACAAATATCAGTCGTAAATTTGATATGCGTCCCTTTGTGCCTGAAAACGACGATAACTTAAGAGAGCGTTGCGAAGAGATTTTTGCCATTCAGTATCACGGCTTAAAAAAGAGATTAAAGCATATTGGTATTGATACGGTTACAATCGGTATATCGGGAGGTCTTGACTCTACCCTTGCACTGCTTGTTACCGCAAAAGCGTTTGATGATTTGGGACTTCCGAAATCGGGAATTATAGCGGTGACTATGCCCTGCTTCGGAACTACGGACAGAACGTATAACAATGCTGTAAGTATGATCAAATCCATAGGTGCGACGTTTAAAGAAGTCAATATTAATGCGGCTGTCACACAGCATATGAGCGACATCGGAGCGGATATAAATGTTCACGATGTGACCTATGAAAACGCTCAGGCACGCGAGAGAACACAGGTTCTTATGGATATTGCCAATAAATCAGGCGGAATAGTGATAGGTACGGGGGATTTATCAGAGCTTGCGCTTGGCTTTGCCACATATAACGGCGACCATATGTCTATGTATGGTGTAAATGCGTCTGTTCCCAAAACCCTTGTCAGATATTTGGTTAAATATATTGCGGACACAAGTTCTGATGAACTTAGAAACACTTTGTATGATGTGCTTGACACACCCGTAAGTCCCGAACTGCTACCTCCTGAGGACGGACAGATTGTTCAGCAGACCGAAGAAATTGTCGGACCTTATGAACTTCACGATTTCTTCTTATACAATATGGTTCGCTGGGGATTTTCTAAAAATAAGATATACCGAATGGCAAATCTCGCCTTTGTCGGAGTGTACAATAAGGAAACAATACAAAAGTGGCTTGACATATTTGAAAGAAGATTTTATAACAGCCAATTTAAACGTTCGTGTATTCCTGACGGCGTTAAGGTGGGCAGTGTAAGTCTGTCACCGAGAGGGGATTGGAGAATGCCCTCAGACGCTGTACTTCCCAATCAATGAACTGTCAGATTGTGAGAAAGCGACGTATTTGGTCTGAAATATTCAAATCAAACGCACTTCCTGTCAAGCGGTAAATCTGATATAAGCTGTAATAGAAGGTTTCTCTCAGCAGAAACGGAATTTTTGATTTTGGCGTTTTATAAAGAGTGGTGGGAGTGGCAGAAGAAAAGGCGATTATGCCTGAGTCTTTTGCCATTAACATCGCTCTTTTCATATGTAATGGATCGCTTACAATAATTGCTGTATTAAAGTTGTTTTCCTGCATTATTTTATAGGAATATGCTATATTTTCCAAAGTGATTTCGGAATTGTCCTCCATTATAATATCGCTTTCGGGAATACCTGCATTGACAGCATATACCTTTGCGGCTTCAGCTTCGGAATATTTATTTTCAATATCTTTTCCGCCCGTAAATATTATTTTTGAGGACATATTGTTATTATATAGGTCAATGGCGTGATTAATCCTTTCTGCAAAAACAGGCGAAGGTGTATCATAATCCGTTTGTGCCCCCAAAACAATTATTACATCCGCAGGTGCAGTTGTGTCTACTTTTGAGTACAGGTATATAGATATAACATTGCACGACAGCCATACCAAAATAACAGATATTAATAAAATCGCAATATATTTAAGTTTAAAAAATCTTTTCATAATTTCTCCTCTCTTACAATACTCAATTTGCCGAACTGACGGGACAAAAGAGGACGCCGTCCCCTACAAATGCGGCAGGAGCAAGCCTCTACCCTACAAAATGGAATGCACACTAAATTCAAAATAATTTTTTCATTGCAGTTGGGCTTGGCAACTGTATGGGCTTTGGGCAATTATTCATAAAAATTATTTTGAATTTATATTTTATATTATCCATCGACAAAAAGCACTTGTAAAATACTGTTTTATGTGGTAAAATAGTATAGCCAAATGAAATTCTACAATTAAATAATGTGGGTCAGAGTGTATAAAAATATCTGATTTAAGGGAATTTATAACGCTGTAAGTTTGTTAAAAATGCAAGCTTCACTCTGCGTTATGAGTTCCTTTGTGACCCATTGTAGAATTTTGTTTGGCGACAATCGAAGTTTGCGTTTTATGTGCGATAACTGCGGTTGTCGCACTTTTTTATTTTTCAGGAGTCAAACAAATGGGTAAAAGCTGTTGTTTTTTCGGGCATAGAAAGATTGAATACACCAAAGATTTAGAAAAGAATATATACGAAAACGCCGAGAATTTAATATTAAACGAAAACGTAAATACTTTCTACTTTGGCAGTAATAGTGAATTTGATACTCTTTGCCATAAAACAATAACCGAATTAAAACAAAAATATCCTGATATCAAAAGAATATATGTCAGGTCAGGTTTTCCACATATAGATAACAGTTACAAAAACTATCTCTCTGACTATTACGAGGACACTTACCTTCCCGAAAAGGCAATCAACGCAGGGAGAGCAAGTTATGTAATCCGCAATTATGAAATGATAGACAAAAGTGATTTCTGTATAATATATTACAGAGAAGATTATATTCCGCCAATGCGGAGGAACAGCAGACGGGATTTATTTGCCTATCAGCCTAAAAGCGGAACGAAAACAGCCTACGAATATGCAAAAAAGAAGGGCAAGATAATTATTATCCTTTAGAAAAAGCATACGACTCCGAAAATCCAATCTATAATCATTGCAAGGTGCATTGCTTCTTCCATTCTTTTAAAAATCTTTTATGCAATTATACATACAATCAGTGGTAACATTTTATCTCAATCTCCGCATTTTTAACATATATTATACTGCAATGCAAACAGAAAATCAACATTTTATAAGACTTTTTATCCAAAAATCCCTGTGACAGAATGTCCGTCCTAAGAAATTTCCTGACAGATATTGAATAAAATCAGAAAATATAGTATAATTATATATATACTTTTAAAAATAAAAAGAAAACCGCATACCAGGTGTTTACTTTTGTGTTCTTTATATACAAAGTTATATAAATGCCCTGTATGCGGTTTTTTAAAAATTCGTCACCGATAATCCTCTTTTTAAGAAAATTAGTTGTATGCGATTAATAAATTAATAAAAAATAACATTGAGAACATTTGATATAAAGCCATTTTGCAAAAAAGTTCCCTAATGTGTAAAAAAAATAAAAATACTCAGTCGTATAATGCGTTTATAATACAGACATACAGAGAGACGGCTGTGAAAGGAGTCGAGCCCTTATGAACAAAAGGCAATCAAATTTACTTAGAACTCTGTATAACAACCGAGGTTTTTTAACCCTGTCCGAATTGGCAGAGAAGTTCGAAGTGTCGGTCAAAACTGTAAGAAATGATATAACCGTAATTCGGGATTGTTTGGAAAGTCAGCATACCGGTACGGTGGAATCCAAACCGCATATAGGCGTAAGAGCAGTAATAACCGAAGATGAATGGGCACGTCTTTCGGATAACAAAATTGATGACAGCGATGACAGAGAAATTATATTTTTCATAATTCGCCAGCTTATGAAAAAAAGTACTCTGACTGCTCAACGGCTTGCGGAGCAATACTACATCGGAAGAGGTCAGCTTGATAAAATTTTAGAGAAAATTGCTCAGTGGTTTTCGGAAAATCACATTCTTTTGGAAATACGGAGAAGCAAGGGTATATCAATAAGTTACAGCGAGTTTAACTATCGTATGGCAATGCTGAAATTCTTTTCGGAATTTTGGGATATGTATGCAGGCGTAATAAGCCTCAGAAACTCATTATACTCTGCAATGCCTGATGAAGAATACACAGGATTATGTGCCATACTTAACGGCTTTGATGCTGATAGTGTTGCAAAAATCCTCTTGGAAGTCGAAGAAAAATTCGGTTTAAAGTTCAATTACATTTCAAATAAAAACCTGATTTTTCTTATTTCGTTAAGCATTTTAAGATATAACAGCGGAAATCAAATACAAATGCCAAAGGTTTCCGAGCGTTATACAGATGGTGTGTCGGATAAATATATCAGCGATGAAATCGTTGAAAAGCTAAATGACAGGCTATCGGTAATCTTGCCCGATGAGGAAAAGGCCTTTATTGAATTTGCTGTATCAATAGCAGAAATACAGAGTTTCAATGATGATGAATACAGACATAAGTTTGAAAATATGAATT
>CACYTW010000052.1 GCA_902777435.1 uncultured Ruminococcus sp.
CCGTTTTAAGCGGTATTGCACAGAGTGCCTATAAGTTTGCAAATGATATCAGACTTCTTCAAAACTTAAAGGAAATTGAGGAACCATTTGAGAAAAATCAGATAGGCTCATCAGCTATGGCTTACAAAAGAAACCCTATGCGTTCGGAACGTATTTGTTCTCTTGCAAGATATGTTATGGTAGATGCACTCAATCCTGCAATGACTACTGCTACACAATGGTTTGAGAGAACTCTCGACGATTCTGCAAATAAGCGTATAAGCGTTGCGGAGGCTTTTCTTGCTGTTGATGCTATCTTAAATATTTATATGAATGTTGCATCAGGCCTTGTTGTATATCCTAAGGTTATACACTCAAGAGTTATGTCTGAGCTTCCCTTTATGGCAACTGAAAACATTTTGATGGATGCTGTTAAGAAGGGCGGCGACAGACAGGAACTCCACGAAAAAATCAGAGTGCATTCTATGGCGGCTGCAAGAGTTGTCAAGGAGGAGGGCGGTAAAAACGATTTGATTGAAAGAATTGTGGCTGACCCTGCATTTGGACTTACTATGGAGGACGTTCAGAAGATTTTAAAGCCTGAGAACTTTACAGGCAGAGCCGCAAATCAGGTAGAAGAGCTTGTTGCTGATTATGTTGACCCTGCATTAAAGGAAAACAATGTGGCGGCAGACGAGGTTGAACTTACCGTTTAATACAAATTAATACAAAATTTTGTTAGGGTGATTGACGTGAAAATAGGTTTTATTGGCGGAGGAAATATGGGTTCAGCCTTATTCGGCGGACTTATTAACTCCGGCTACATGGCGGCTGATATAACAGTATGCGAAACTAATGACGCAAGACGAAATGAATTGTCAAAGATGGGTGTGGCTGTAACTGATGACGCTGAATACACAGAGAAAATAAGTGATATTATTGTCTTTGCAGTAAAGCCGAATGTTATCGATAATGTCTTGTATAAGATGACAGGCTATACAGATAAGATTTATATTTCCATTGCGGCAGGCGTAAGTATTGCACATATAGAGGAGATGTTGGGTTCTGACAAGAAGATTGTCAGAACAATGCCAAACACACCTGCCCAAGTAGGATGCGGTATGACAGTAATTACACCCAACAGCAATATGACAGATGCAGAAACAAAAACTGTATGTGATATCTTGTCTGCTGTTGGTGAAACAGAGGTAATGCCCGAGAAATTTATGAGTGTTGCAACGGCTTTGCACGGAAGCAGTCCTGCATATGTTTATATGATGATAGATGCAATGGCTGATGCAGGCGTTGCCTATGGCCTTACCAAGCAGCAGGCATTAAAGCTTGCGGCTAAGGCTGTTGAGGGCAGTGCAAAAATGGTGCTTGCAACGGGAGAGCATCCCGAAAAGCTGAAGGATAATGTTTGTTCGCCCGGAGGTACAACCATTGCGGCTGTTTGCGATTTAGAGCGAAACGGATTTCGTGCAACCCTTCAAAGTGCTGTTTCGGCTTGCGTTGACAAAGCGGAACAGATGAGTAAGTAATATTACATATTATGCGGATTGCAGGTGTTTAACGTGAAAGTTATTGCAATTACAGGCGGTATAGGTGCAGGCAAAAGTACGGTTTCCGATGAGTTCAAAAGGTTGGGTGCATACGTTGTCGACACCGACGCCATATCTCATAAGATTATGAGGCGAGGCTTTGATGCCTATGATATGGTTGTAGCCGAGTTCGGAAACGAAATTTTAGGTGATGACTCAGAAATAGACAGAAAGCGTCTTGCGGATATTGTCTTTAATGACCAAGAAAAACTAAAGAGGCTGAATGCCATTATGCACAAGGAGATATATACGGAATTGCAAAAAATGATTGATACCTCTGATGCTGATGTCGTCTGTGTGGAAATTCCGCTTTTGTTTACCGCAAAATGCCCTATTAATATAGACGTCAAGGCGGTGGTATCGGCATCTGCTGATGTGAGAATAAAACGTGTTATGGCACGCGACAACTGCTCCGCGGAGAAAGTTAAGGAGAGAATGGCAAATCAGCTTTCCGACAGCGAAATGTGTAAGTTGGCAGATGTTGTTATTGTCAATAACGGTGATATGGACTTAGTCAAAAAACAGGTTAAGGATGTGTATGAAAGTTTGACCTGATTATTGACGGAACGGAGTTATTATGAGAGAACCTATGCCGAAAAGAAGGCGTAAAAAACAGCGTAAAGCGCAAAGCGGTTGCGGTTCGGGTTGTTTTAAGTTTGTTATATTTATTGCTGTTATGATTTTGTTGGCTGTCTTTTTGGTTAATAAATATAACAGTTCTGATATATCTTCAAATATAAAAAAGAAACAATATCCTATTAAATATGAGCATTTCGTTGACAAGTATTCAGAAAAATACGGACTTGACAGATACCTTGTATTTGCTGTGATACGAACCGAAAGCCGATTTGATGTATACGCGGTATCCTCTGCTGATGCCAAGGGGCTTATGCAACTGACCGACGAAACAGGCAGTCACGTTGCAAAGAAAATCGGCTTGACAAGATATACCAATGATATGCTTTTTGACCCTGAAACAAATATACAGCTTGGATGTTGCTACTTAAGTGAATTGATTTCAAAATATAAAAATGATGTGGATACCGCACTTGCGGCATATAACGGCGGACCGGGAAATGTTGACAAATGGCTCAATAATGACGAGTACACCGACGGAACGGGGAAGTTACAAACTATACCATATTCCGAAACACGAAATTACGTTAAAAAAGTAAATGAAGCAATGAATATGTATAAAAGTCTTTATTAGGTTGAATATATTATAGTAGAGAGGAAGATGCAGTATGTCAAAAAAAGATTTAAAGGATAATCTTTTGTACGAGAATAAAAATGCTTTCGGAGATGCTTCTGAAAAAGAGAAAGCGGAAATCTTTGATTTTTGTGAGGGCTATAAGAAGTTTATAAACGAGGCTAAAACCGAGAGAGAGTTTTGTGAAAGTGCTTGCCGTGAGCTTGCAAAGGCGGGCTTTGTACCCCTTTCAAGCAAGAAGTCTTTAAAGGCAGGAGATAAGGTTTATACTGTCAACAGAGGTAAGGGTGTTATTGCCGCAGTAATCGGTAAAAAGGATATTACTGAGGGAATAAATCTTGTAGGTGCTCATATCGACTCACCAAGACTTGATTTAAAGCCTAACCCATTATACGAGGATAATGGTATTGCATATTTTAAAACCCATTATTATGGCGGAATAAAGAAGTATCAATGGACTGCTATGCCTCTTACAATTCACGGCGTAGCGGCACTTGCCGATGGTACACAGATAAAAATTGTCATAGGTGAGGACAAGAATGATCCCGTTTTCTGCGTGTCTGACCTTTTGCCTCATCTTGCTTCCAAGCAGATGGCAAAGAAGGCGTCGGAAACAATATCGGGTGAGTCTTTAAATGTTATGCTCGGCAATATTGCATGTGATGATCCTGATGTAAAAGAGGGCGTAAAGTATAATGTTTTAAAAATGCTGAACGAAAAATATGATATTACAGAAGAGGACTTACTCAGCAGTGAAATCGAAGTTGTGCCTGCCTTTGAGGCAAGGGATATAGGTCTTGACCGCAGTATGATTGGTGCATACGGTCAGGACGACAGAGTTTGTGCATACACGGCTTTGCGTGCAATTATAGATATTAAAAAGCCTGAAAAGACATCTGTATGTCTCCTCGTAGACAAAGAGGAAGTAGGTTCTATGGGTGCAACGGGTATGCAATCGAGAAACTTTGAAAATATTATGGCTAAGATTTGCAGTATGATGACGAAGAACTATAATGATATCACATTAAGAGAAACTCTTTCTAATTCAACCTGTTTATCCGCTGATGTGGGTGCGGCATTCGACCCCAATTACCCTGAGGTATCAGAAAAAAGAAATTCTGCTATATTCGGCGGAGGCATTTATTTGACAAAGTATACAGGCTCAAGAGGTAAGGGCGGTGCAAGTGATGCGAGTGCAGAGCTTGTTGCAAAAATACGCAAAATCTTCAATGACAATGGCGTTAAATGGCAGATTGGCGAACTCGGCAAGGTTGACGAGGGCGGTGGCGGAACAATCGCACAGTTTGTGGCTAATCTTGATATGGACGTTATTGATGCAGGTGTTGCTCTTATGTCTATGCATTCGCCATATGAGTTATCCAGCAAATTTGATGTCTATATGACGTATAAAGGATACAGAGAATTCTATACCGAAGCATAAAGCTTTAATGCATAAAAATATTCTTTTCTGTAAAACATACAATTATATTACACAGGCTTAGGTTGAGGTGATTTATAGTATGTTTAAAGGAAAGATTGCTGTTGTCGGTGCAGGAAATGTAGGCTCAACAGTTGCGTATACACTTATGCTGAGCGGACTTGTGTCTGAAATTGTACTGCTTGATATCAATAAGGACAAAGCAGAGGGAGATGCTATGGATATGAGCCACGGCGTCAGTTTTGTTACTCCTGTCAAGGTAACCGCAGGCGGTTATAGTGATATTGAGGGCAGTGATATGGTGATTATTACCGCAGGTGCAAATCAGCGAGGGGATGAAAAGAGAACAGATTTGCTGAAACGCAATGCGGATATATTCAAAAGTATTATCGACAATATACTAAGATATTGTCACGATGATACCATTTTGATGGTGGTTACCAACCCTGTCGATATTCTGACATATATCACGTGTAAAATGTCGGGCTTTTCAAAAAATAATGTTATTGGCTCGGGAACAGTTCTGGATACGTCAAGGTTAAAGTTCTTGCTTGGCGAACACGCAAATGTCGATAAGAGAAATGTTCATACCTATATTATCGGTGAACACGGCGATTCTGAGGTTGCTGCGTGGAGTGTTACAAGCATTGCGGGTATGAGTATCGAAAACTACTTCGACAACACAGACAATGGCGAGTCTATTGAGGTGTGCAGAAATGAGTTTTATAATAAAACAAAAAATGCCGCATATGAGATAATAGACAAAAAAGGTTCTACCTATTATGCCATTGCGTTGGCTGTTAAAAGAATTGTAGAGGCAATAATCGGCGACGAAAATTCAATCCTGACTGTATCGAGTATGCTGGAGGGCGAATACGGAATATCTGATATATGTCTTTCGGTACCTACAATTGTCGGCGCAGGCGGTGCGGAGCGGATTGTCGGGATTGACTTTTCCGAGGAAGAAATATCAGGACTTAAAAAAAGTGCTGATACTATGAAGGCACTTGTAAAAGAAATAGGTTTTTAAAAATTTAATATATTTATGTCAATTAATGCTGTTATATATTGACATAAGTAATATAATATGGTACAATATAGCAAAAGTGAAAACAATATGTCTTTGGGGCAGGGTGAAATTCCTGACCGATGGTAAAGTCCATGAGCCTTTGAAAAAGGTTGATTCGGTGAAATTCCGAAACCGACGGTATAGTCCGGATGGGAAAAGATATGATTTTCAGGTTGCTATATATTGCATCCTCAGCAGAAAATTTATTCCAAAGCCGAATTGTTTTGGCTTTGGAAATTTTTATTTTGGGGGTCATATTATGAAAAAATCAAAACTATCAAAACTATCAAAACTTACTGTTGCGGCTCTGTTCGGTGCTATGTCATTTGTACTGATGTTTTTTTCGTTTTCGGTGCCGATTCTTTCGCCATTTGCCGAGTTTGATGCCTCGGCATTGCCTGAACTGATCGGAGGCTTTATTTTAGGGCCGTCGGGCGCAGTTGGAATTGTCTCAATTAAGCTGTTGTTAAAGCTTGTTATTAAAGGCTCAAGCTCAATGCTGACAGGTGAAATTCAGAACTTTATTTTAAGTATAGCCTATGTGCTGCCTGCGGTGTTGTATTACCGCCGTCATAAAACAAAAAAGGGTGCGGTTGTCGGTTTAATTATCGGAAGCGTAATCAGTATTATTATTGCGGTCTTTACAAATCTGTATCTGATATTTCCTGCGTATATAAAGCTGTATGGAATGAGTTGGGACAGCATTATCGAAATATGCACGGCGGTAAACCCGTGGATAAAGAATATTCCGACTTTTGTGGCGTTTTCCGTTGTTCCTTTTAATATTGTATCAAGAACAGTTACTTCGATTATCACTATACTGATTTATAAAAAAATCAGTAAGTTTATAAAAAAGAATTTATTAACGGAGGAATAAAGATGAATTTTAGTATACATAAAAATTTAACCTTTGAGCAGGCTGTTGACCTGATGTTTGAAAAACTCGAAAATTGGAAGATTATGGCGTTGGCAAGTTCTGTTAATGACTATGTTATGGTCCGAAATGTGAGCTGTCTGTTTTATGACAGAAAAGTATATTTCAAGACTGACAAGAACTTCCGCAAAACTCAACAGCTTTTTAGAAACCCCAATGTTGCTCTGTGCTGGAGCGGAGTTCAGATTGAGGGCGTTGCTGAAAACAAAGGTCTTGTAGTAGAAGAAGAGGACAGACGATTTGAGAAGCTATACAAAAAATATCTATGGGGCAGTTATAATAAATACTCACACGAGGACAGCGAAATCATAATTGAGGTAACGCCTAAATTTGTTGAAATCTGGGACACCAGCGAGGATAATTATGCTTATCAGATATTTATTAACTTTGAAACACAATCTGTTGAGGTTAAACAATACGATAATAAGAATGAATGATAACACAGCCGAAAGGCTCTGCTATGCGTAATACAAAGCAGAGCCTTTCGGCTGTTTCGACGAATTTAACCCGCCGTTAATTAGTTTTGAGGTTTAAATGTTACACACTCGGTATCGCAAGAACTGCAACAATCTTTGCTTGAACCGATTTCGATTTTAGACGCAGAGCATTTGTCGCCTGCTGCGTGATAGGTGCATTCTTGCACTGTACAGAAAATTCCGTTGTTTGTATCCATTATAATGTCCTCCATTCAAATTTTTATAAACCTTTTTGGTTACAACATTATAATGTCCAAATTAATATATATTATTCATTATTTAATAATTTAATTAATTCTTCCTCTGTGATAACTGTTATACCGAGAGCGTTTGCCTTGTCCAGCTTACTTCCCGCCTCTTCTCCTGCCACGACATAATCCGTCTTTTTAGATACACTTCCGCTGACCTTTCCGCCGTTTGACTCAATCATAGACTTTGCCTCACTTCTTTTTAAGGTGGGCAATGTTCCTGTCAAAACAAAGGTTTTACCGCTTAATATGTCACTTGCGACAGTTGAAGTATATTCCGTACTGACCGACAGCTCTTTAAAGCGGTTGACAAGCTCACGCGATTTGTCTTGTTTGAAGTATTCAACGATACTTTCGGACATCTTTTCGCCGATTTCGGGAATGTCGGACAACTCCTCACGGGTTGCCGCCATAAGAGCATCGATGTTGCCATATCTTTCGGCAAGAATTTTGGCGGCACGGCTGCCTATCATACGTATTCCCAAGCCGAACAAAAGTCTGTCTAAGCCGCGGCTTTTAGACTCGCTTATGGAATTAATTAAATTCATAGCAGATTTTTCGGCAAATCTGTCAAGTTTTATAATGTCGTCATATTTAAGGCGGTATAAATCAGCACTGTCCGCAATCAGCTTTTCATCAAGCAGTTGCTCGATAATGGACGCACCCAAACCATCTATATCCATCGCAGGCTTTGAAACAAAGTGAATGATACTGCGCAGCTGTTGTGCGGGACAGTTTGAATTGGTACAGCGGACTGCTGCCTCGCCGTCCTCTCTGATTAATTTTTCTCCGCACACGGGACAGTTTTCGGGCATATTAAATTCAACCTCTGTACCGCATCTGTCCTCTTTAATGACTTTTACCACAGCAGGAATAATATCACCTGCTTTTTCTATTACAACAGTATCGCCAATCCTGATATCCTTTGATTTAATATTATCAATATTATGAAGTGTTGCACGGCTGACAGTTGAACCTGCAATTCTGACAGGTTCTAAAACAGCGTTAGGGGTAACAACGCCCGTTCGTCCCACCTGAAGAACAACATCCAAAAGTTTGGTCTTTTGTTGCTCGGCAGGGAATTTATATGCCGCCGCCCATTTGGGAGTTTTACTTGTGGTACCGAGAATTTCACGCTGAGCAAATGAGTTGACCTTGATAACAGAACCATCAATATCAAAGGTGAGATTTCCTCTGTTTTCGCCTATGCGTTGAACCTCTTGATATGCGGCGGATATTCCGTCAAAGGTTTGGTTCCCGGGTATTATTTTAAAGCCGAGATCGGCAAGCCAATCAAGAGATTGCCTGTGGTTGGTAAGCTCCTTGCCCTCAACACGCTGAACATTAAAAACAAATATATCAAGTTTTCTTTCAGCGGCAATTTTGCTGTCAAGCTGTCTTAAGGAGCCTGCCGCCGCATTTCGCGGATTTGCAAACAAGGGCTGACCTGATGCCTCTCTTTGCTCGTTCAGTTTTATAAAGCTCTTTTGAGGCATATATACCTCGCCTCTTACCTCAAGGTAGGGTATGGCTTCATTTAATTTAAGAGGTATACTTTGTATAGTCTTTAGATTTTGAGTAATATCTTCACCCACAAAGCCATTACCTCGGGTTGAACCTCTTGTGAACAATCCGTTTTCGTATTCAAGAGATACCGAAAGACCGTCAATTTTCATTTCAGTGACGTACTCTACGCTGTCAACGCCAAGTGCTGAGCGAACTCTCTCATCAAACTCAAATAACTCTTCCTTTGAGAATACATCGGCAAGACTTTGCATTTGTACTGTGTGAGTAACCTCTGCAAAGCCCTCTGATACCTCTCCGCCGACCCTTTGGGTAGGCGAGTCGGGAGAGTTAAACTCAGGGTTTTCGTTTTCTAACTCTATAAGTTCTCGCATTTTGGCATCATACTCAAAGTCTGATACTGTCGGTGTGTCAAGAACGTAATATTCATATCCGTATTGTGTAAGGGTCTTGCGTAATTCTTCTATTTTATCTTTTATTTGTTCCTTTGTCATAAGCTATACCTCTAAATTATTATAGAATAATTATACATCTTTTTTTGCCAATAATCAATAAAAAATTTTATTTGTTGCCTACCATAAAATTAGGCACGTCGCCCACGATAATCTTATCAGCAATGGGAAGCTCGGTAACCACAGTTTTTTCAAACGAGTTCAGTCTTGTATGAACTTCGGCAAAAACGGTTACTTTCAGCATAATCGTATATTTTGTTTGGTTTACACCTGCCGAGGTAAAACTGTTTGAAAAGTCGGCGTAAGCCGAACCTGATACAATCAGATTTGCAGGTATATCAAAGCCGTATCCTGAAAAAATATTATTTGAAATAAGAGCACCTGACGGAATATAACATATGATGTTTTGTGTTTCGCTTAAATATGCGGTCATCTTTTCGGCAAGCTCAGTCTTTATAATATTTATTTTTGTGAAGTCAGCAGAGAGCGAATTTGTCTTATCTTCGCTTGAACGTATGGTGATAACCGAGTCTATGTCGATATTGTTCTCCTTTATTATTTCATTTAATGTGCGGTTGCATTCCTGTGAAATTGTGTTTTCAAGCTGAGAAACTGCAATGCGTTCGGCGAGATAACCGATTTTTCTTTCAATGGAAAATATTAAAAAAGAAGATGTCAGAAGAATAAGTGTAAGGGTAAGCACAATTTTTTTTGAAACGGAATTATGTTTATATGTATTATATACTCCAAGTCTGTATTTAGCACGTCTGATTGGATGAAATTTTTTCATATAATGTACACCTCAATTTTTGACATATATTAGTATACGGAAAAAATTATATATGGTGATTTTGCATATAATGCCTTATTTTGATATAATTAATTTGACTTTACATAAAATAATAGTATAATATAAAGTATACTGTCAGGAATAATCCTGATATATGTAATGTATATGTTACCTTACACTTTTGTCAATTATTTTCTGCGGACAGAAGTGTTAAATTAATATAGCTGATGCAGGACAGCGGATAGGAGATAAAATGAGCGAATGTACGCACGATTGTTCAACTTGCGGTGAAAGTTGTTCAGAGAGAAAGGAAGAAAGTTTACTTGCTCCTCTTAACAGTATGAGCAGTGTTAAAAAGGTTATCGGAATTGTCAGCGGTAAAGGCGGAGTAGGCAAATCACTCGTCACATCTTTGATGGCTGCAGGAATGCAGAAAAAAGGATACAGAACGGCAGTGCTTGACGCCGATATCACAGGACCGTCAATACCTAAGGTGTTTGGTATTGAGGGAATGGCAAAGGGCAGCGAATATGGAATTTTGCCATCATCAAGCGAAAACGGTGTAGAGGTTATGTCGGTTAATCTGTTGCTTGAAAACGCAAGCGACCCTGTTGTGTGGAGAGGACCTATCCTTGCAGGAACAGTTAAGCAGTTCTGGACAGATGTAATCTGGGACGATGTTGACTTTATGTTTGTGGATATGCCTCCGGGTACGGGTGATGTTCCTCTTACGGTATTCCAATCACTTCCTATTGACGGCATAATTGTGGTTACATCTCCTCAGGAGCTTGTTTCTATGATAGTTGAGAAGGCTGTTAAGATGGCAAAAATGATGAATGTTCCCATAATGGGCTTGGTAGAAAATATGAGCTATTTTTCTTGTCCCGATTGCGGAAAGGAAATCAATGTTTTCGGTGAAAGTCATATAGAGGATGTAGCTAAGCAGAATGGCTTGAAAGTTCTCGGCAGAATTCCCATAAACCCTGAAATAGCGGCTAAGTGTGATGCAGGTAAAGTGGAAAATATTGATGCAACCTGGTTAAAGGATGCATTTGACGAAGCAGAAGCTTTAGGGTGAAAGTATAAATCCGAACCTGCCAAAAACAATTAATTTAGGCATCTTTCGGCTTGTCGTCTTTGATAGGCGTCAGCCTATCTGCATCCTCCGCACCAAAATCTGTTC
>CACYTW010000053.1 GCA_902777435.1 uncultured Ruminococcus sp.
CCATTCCGCCGCCCTGCGTCGGCACAAATAGTAATTAAATTTCTCTTATCCGCAGGGCAAGGAATGATAAGAGATTATTGTGCCCATGTGCGTTTCCGAGGCAAGTGCCGAGGAAAATATCGCACGGGCAATTAAATCCGCCGGAGGCATATCGTGAAAGGAACTTTCACGTTAATCTCCTCGCTTTTTATTTAAAATTATAATAAAATATCAATAAACAACATATGATGTAAACCATTTTTATAGTAGCACAATTCATATTATATGTCAATAATTCATTAGGTAAATGAGGACACCAAAATACATAACAAAACCCCACAAACATTACTCAAACGAGTTGTATTTGTGGGGTTTTGTACTATATTGTTTTATTAAACAGCAAAGTATAATTCAATTATAAAATATCAATATGCTCTCCGTTTAAAGCCTTGTTCATACTTCTGACAGCACAGAACTTACCGCACATAGAACAGCTTTCCTCGATTTCAGGCTTTCTGTCGTCTCTGATTTTCTTTGCAGTTTCAGGGTCTATTGAACACTCCCATTGCTTTTCCCAATCAAATGTTCGTCTTGCATCTGCCATAGCATCATCAATATCTCTTGCGTGAGGAACTTTTTTGGCAATATCCGCCGCGTGAGCCGCAATCTTTGATGCGATAATTCCTTGTTTTACATCATCAACATTCGGAAGAGCCAAATGTTCGGCAGGTGTAACATAGCACAAGAAAGCCGCACCGGCAGAGGCAGCAACCGCACCGCCGATAGCAGATGTGATATGGTCGTATCCAGGAGCAATATCTGTTACGATAGGACCTAATACATAGAATGGTGCACCCATACAAATTGTCTGCTGAAGCTTCATATTTGCTTCAATCTGGTCTAAAGGCATATGTCCCGGGCCTTCTACCATAACCTGAACATCTTTTTCCCAAGCTCTTTTTGTCAGTTCGCCGAGTCTTACAAGCTCTTCAATCTGGCACACATCACTTCCGTCTGCAAGACAGCCCGGACGGCAGGCGTCACCGAGAGAGATTGTCACATCATATTCACGGCAAATGTCAAGTATCTCATCATAGTATTCATAAAACGGATTTTCTTCCCCTGTCATACTCATCCACGCAAACACAAGAGAGCCTCCGCGAGATACTATATTCATTTTTCTTTTGTGCTTCTTAATTTGTTCTATTGTCTTTCTCGTAATTCCGCAATGGAGAGTTACAAAGTCAACGCCGTCCTGTGCGTGAAGCCTCACAACATCAATAAAGTCCTTTGCAGTAAGTGTATCCAAGTCTCTCTGATAATGAATTACACTATCATAAACAGGAACAGTACCAATCATAGCAGGACATTCGCTTGTCAGCTTTTGTCTGAAAGGCTGTGTATTGCCGTGAGAGGATAAGTCCATAATCGCCTCGGCTCCCATATCGACCGCCGCCATAACCTTTTCCATCTCTACGTTATAATCTTTGCAATCCTTTGATACACCTAAATTTACATTAATCTTTGTGCGGAGCATTGACCCCACTCCGTTAGGCTCAATGCACTTGTGCAGTTTATTTGCACAGATAGCAACCTGACCTTTTGCAACAAGCTCACGTATCTCCTCAGGTGTTCTGAATTCCCTTTTCGCTACTGCTTCCATTTCTTTTGTAATAATGCCCTGTCTTGCGGCATCCATTTGTGTTGTATAACTTCCCATTGTATGTATTCCCTTTCAGTAATATATTTTTAAAACAAAGTATTAAAGCTGTGCGATAAAAAACGGGAGTTGCCGATTTGGCAGCTTCCGTTTTTGTCCTCCCGATAATAGTATATCAGATATCCCTACGTTGGCATTATCCAAATCAGGTTCTCGGTCGAAGGTTACGCCTTCCTCTCAGCCTGTGACACAAGCTCCCACTTATTATTCTTTTTTTACATTGTAGAATCAGTGAACGATTTGGATGCCACTGATTTTTAATGAATAATTAATAATGAATGATGAATAATTGTAGTTGAAAATCGTCCTGCGATTTTTTTTTAATTCAAATGCAAAGCATTTGTTCCGTAATTTTTCATTATTCATTTTTCACTATTCAATAAGTTTGCTATTCAAACTTATTGTACCACAATTGATTTATGTTTGCAATAGAAAATATTTATTTTTTTAATATGTAAAATATAATTTTGTAATATCGGCTACCCAATATATAGCAAAAAATATTAATCCGAAATAATTTTATTGAATAAATTGTCCTTCGCCCATACAGTTGCCAAGCTCAACCGTAGTGAAAAATTATTTTGGATTTAAAAGGCAGTAGATATTCTTGTAGGGGATGGCGTCCCCGACGTCCCGTGAAGAATGGGCATTGGAGCTGCAATCATATGATTTATTACAAATAGGCAAAATATATTAATAAAAAAAATTAAAAATTGTAAAAAATTTTTTAAAAATGTATTGAAAAAATTTTCATTATGGTATATAATAAATTCAAAAAATGAACAAAAAATAAAAATAATTTTCAAAATTAAATATATGGAGGTATAATTATGTTAGAGTATAGAGTAAAAATCGGACTTGTTCCTATGCGTCGAAACACAACAGACAGACCTAAGGGAACATTTCTTACTTGGTATTCAGCGGAGCAGAGAGGAGAACGCTTTGTAAAGTATATCGAAGATAACTTTACAAGCGAAAATGTATCATTTGTAAATTCAAAGGGCTTGGGACATAAGGATTTGATTTATGATGATGCTTCTGCCGCAGAAATTATTGAGCGTTTTAAAGACAGCGATGTTGATGCCGTGTTTATAATAAACTGTAATTTTGGCAACGAGGAGGCGGCGGCTGATATAGCAAAGGCTCTCGGTAAGCCTGTGCTTTTATGGGCACCTCTTGATGATGAATATTATGTTGACGGAATGAGACCTACCGATTCACAGTGCGGTCTTTTTGGTGTGTCGCGTCAGATGCAGAGATTTCACATTCCGTTTTCGCATCTGCCGTGCTGCCGTGTAGAGAGCGACGAATTTAAGGAAGGTTTTGACAGATTTGTCAGAGTTGTTTGTATGGTTAAGAACTTCAGCGGTATGCGTATCGGTCAGGTTGGAGCTCGTCCCGCACCTTTCTTCTCGGTAATCTGGAACGAGGGAGAGCTGATGGAAAAGTTTGGCGTAAAGATTATACCTATCAACTTTGCTATTATTGAACAGAGAATGAATGCAGTCCTTTCGGAAAAGCCTGCTGAGGTTGCTGAGATTTCAGATTATATCCGAAACAATTATACTCTTGATGAGCTGACACCGCAGTATATAGAACGTATGGCGGCAATGGTCGTTATGTATAAGCGTCTTTTTGAGGAATTTAACCTTGACGCAATTTCGGCAGAATGTTGGACAGCAACTCCGATTATGTTTGACGGACTTGCACCTTGTACGGTTTACGGTATACTCAATGATATGGGATACCTTATCTCTTGCGAGAGTGATATGCACTGTACTATGACAATGGCGCTTATGAAGTGTGCAACTCTCGGCAAGGGCAAACCTCTGTTCGGCGAGTTTACAGTTCGACACCCCGAGAACAAAAATGCGGAGCTTTTGTGGCATTGCGGACCGTTCCCGCTCTCTCAGAAGGCGGAAAGCGGTATCGACTCTGAGGCAAGACTTGTAAATCAGCGTTCGTGGTTCAGAGGAAAAGACGGTACATATACAGTAGTACGTATGGATCAGGAGAGCGGTAACTATATGATTTTACCGCTTGTGGCTAATACAACTGAGGGACCGCAGACACACGGCACATATATTTGGGCTGAATTTGAAAATTTGCAGAAGGTTGAGGACCGCTTGATTGACGGACCATATATTCACCATTTTGTTGAAATCAAGGGTGATTACAGAAAAGAGATTGAAGAGTTCTGCAAATACTTCCCAAATCTTAAGGTTGATTCAATAGATTAATATTTTATAAAGTAGCAATATTAAAATTTATGTAATATAAGGAGATGGAAACAATGACAGATTTTTTATTTGATGTAATTGCAACCGAGCTTGAGGATGCGGTTGGAAAAGAAAATTGTTCCACGAGAGCTATCGACAAAATAACACACAGCGTTGACTATTTCTGGCTTTCAAGAATGTGGGCAGACAGAGGTCTGAGAATGCCTGAGGGTGACTTTATAGTTGCTCCTAAGGATGCTAAAGAAACTTCAGCAGTATTAAAGATTGCTAACTACTACAAAATTCCGGTTACTACTTGGGGTGCCGGCGGCGGTACACAGGGTGGTGCAATTCCTGTTTGCGGCGGTATAGTATTGGATACCAAGAGAATGAACAAAATTTATGATGTAAACGAGCAGGGTATGTACATAGAGTGCGGTACAGGTTCAATATACAAGCACATTGAATGGGCTGCAAACGAAAAGGGTTATGCAACAATGCACTATCCTTCATCACTCACTTGCTCAACAGTAGGCGGCTTCCTTGCACACAGAGGTATTGGCGTATCTTCTACAAAGTACGGCAAGATTGATGATATGGTTCTGCAGATGGAGGTTGTTCTTCCTAATGGTGATATTATCGAAACATCTCCTGCACCTAAGCACGCGGCAGGTCCTGACCTGAACCAGATTTTCATTGGTTCTGAGGGTACCCTGGGCGTTATGACAAAGGCACAGATGAGAATTTATGAACAGCCTGAATCAAGACAGTTCAGAGGATTTTTGTTCCACAATATGACAGATGCGTTCAATGCAGGCCGTGAGCTTTTGCAGAAGTTTAAGCCATCAGTTATGCGTCTTTATGACGAGGCTGAAACTGCAACACTCATCAAGAAGATTGTAGGTGTTGAAAAGAAGGGTGCCTTTATGAACATCGCAATTGAAGGTGTTAAGGAAATGGCAGACCTGGAAATGAAGATATTGCTTGAAACCTTCGGCAAATACGGTGCAGAGGACCTCGGAAGCGAATACGGCGAAAAGTGGTGGAAGGAAAAGATTACATTCTTCTATCCAGGTCATATGATGGATATTCCTCAGTGCTTCGGTACAATGGATACCATCGCTCCTTACGACAAGATTGAAAAGATTTATTGGGCAATGAAGGAAGCAATCGAAACAAACTTCCCACAGGCAAGATTTATTGCTCACTTCTCTCATTGGTATGAATGGGGTTGTATGATTTACGACAGATTTATCGTAGACGGCGAGAACGTACCTCAGGATCCCCACGAAGCATTCAGACTTCATCAGGAAATATGGAATTGCGGTGTTAGAACAGCATTGGCTAACGGCGGTGTTGTAAACGACCACCACGGTGTAGGTATCAAACTCGGTAGACTTATGAAAGAGCAGTACGGACCGGCAATGCAGGTATTTGAGGGCATCAAGAAGCAGCTTGACCCCAACGGCATAATGAACCCGTTTAAGCTTGGATTATAATAAGGAGGTAACAATAATGCAATTTTCACAAAAATCAAAAGAACATATTGACAGTTGTCGTTTTTGTTGGATGTGCCATCACGTATGTCCTATCGGAAATGCCACAGGTTTGGAGAGAAACACAGCAAGAGCAAGAGCCTTAGGCTTGTCGCTTGTTGCACGTGATGCAATCGAATATTCAGAGGATATTATAAATAATGTTTATGAATGTTCACTCTGCGGCGGTTGTATGAAGGACTGTGTAACAGGTTGGGACCCTGTAATGTTCACAAAGGAAGCACGTCTCGGTGCCGCTCTTGACGGCAAGATGCCTGCTTATGTAGAAAAGCTTATCGACAATATCGAAAACAGCGGTAATATCTACGGATTAAAGGAAATTGACGGCGTACTTAAAGATGCAATCAAAGATTTGCCTGAGACAGCAGAAGTTGTCCTCTTTATAGGCAAAGACGGTGCATATAAGACTCCTGAAAAGGCTGCAACGGCAGTTGAACTTCTCAAAAAAGCAAATGTGAACTTTACAGTTAACAAGTATGAGCCAAATTCAGGCTATGACCTTGACTTCTTAATCGGTGCTGCTGATGAAGCAAAGAAGACGATGACAGAAACAGCTGATGTACTGAACAAGATGGGTGCAAAGACTATTGTATGCTATGACCCGGCAGATGCAAAGGTATTCTTAAGAGAATACAAGGAATACGGCATTAACTTAGATGCACAGGTTGTTACATTTACTTCATTTGTTGCAGGACTTATAAAGGATGGTAAGCTTTCAGTTAAGAAATCTGACAAAGTGTTGACATTCCAAGACCCTGCACTTCTTGCAAGAGATTTAGAGGAAACTGAACCTGCAAGAGAAATACTTTCGGCTTGCGGTGAAGTTAAAGAGATGCTTTTGAGCAGAAAGGATACAATGCTTGCAGGCAACCTCGTTATGAACGAATATATGCCGAAGGTTATGCAGGAAGTTGCTCTCAGCAGATGGATAAATGCAAAGAACGTAGATGCAAAGATTCTTGTTACTGCATCTCCTGCTGAGTATGTACTCTTAAATGAAACAAATGATGGTTCTATTGAGCTTATTACAATAGAGGAGGCTGTACTTAAATGCTTATAGGATTTAAAGAGATTTTGGATATGGCGGAAAAAGGCAATTTTGCTATTCCCGCATTCAATGTTTACAATATGGAAACAGTAATGGGCGTTATAGAGGCTGCTGAAGAGCTTAACGCACCCATTATAATGCAAAATTATTCAAGACTTTTCACAAACGAAGAAGGCTACTATGTGGCTCCGGTTATTCTTGCGGCTGCAGAGAAAGCTAAGGTTCCGGTGTGCTATCACTTAGACCACGGTGCAGGCGAGACAGAGGTTGTACGTGCCTTGAGATATGGTACAACAGGTATAATGATTGATAAGTCACTCCTTTCGTTTGACGAAAATATCGCTGAAACAAAGAAGATAGTAGATATGTGTTCTGCTGTCGGAGTAGCAGTAGAGGGTGAGCTTGGTCACGTAGGTATGGCAAGTGCCGGCGATGAGCAGACAACCGAGTACACAACTGTTGAGGAGGCAAAGAGATTTGTTGACGAAACAGGTGTTGCGGCTCTTGCTGTTATGGTAGGTACTGCTCACGGAAGATATAAGCAGGCACCAAAGCTTGCAATCGACAGAATTGCAGAAATTCACGATGCAGTAGATGCCGCAGTAGTTCTTCACGGCGGCAGCGGTGTTCCTGATGAAGAGATACAGGCAGCAATTAAGGCAGGTATCAGAAAAATTAACTTCGGTACTGACTTGTGTTATTCTTTCCTTGATACAGTATTTGATACATCAAGAGATATTGTTGCAATAGATATGTTTATGAAAGATGCTGTCAAGGGTGTTAAGAATTTTGCAATGAGCAAGATTAAGCTGTTGGGTGCTGAAAACAAGGCATAAGGTATAAAAATGGAAGTGAGTAAGCATATATGTGTTTGCTCACTTTCGAATATAAATTCAGGTGATGTTATGAGAGAAAACAAGATTGTAGGAATAGGTGCAAATGTGTTCGATACACTCTATACTGTTGACACATATCCCACAGAGGACACAAAAATGTGTGCAAATACAGTTAAGGCCAGCGGCGGCGGACCTTGTGCAACCGGACTTGTTGCGGCATCAAAGCTGGGCGGAAGTTGTGCTTTTATCGGAAATATCAGCGATGATAACGGTGCAAAGTTCTTGAAAGAGGATTTTGAGAAGTACGGCGTTGATACTGAGTATATAAACATTAAGCAGGGATATGACACATTCTGCTCTTGCATATGGCTGGCACAGGATACAGCATCAAGAACCTGCGTATTCTATCGCGGTAATGTTCCGCCCACAGAAATTGACGAAAATATGGCACAGGCAATAGCCAATGCTGAAATCTTAATGGTTGACGGCAACGATATGGAAGCCGCAATCAAAGGTGCAAAAATAGCAAAAGCCAATAACACAAAGGTTCTGTATGATGCAGGCGGACTGTATGAGGGGGTAGAACGCCTTTTACCTTATGCAGATATATTAATTCCGTCAGAGGAATTTTCCCTTGGTCATACCGGTGCAAATACGGCGGAGGAAGCGGCGAAAATCCTTTATGAAAAATATTCTCCCGAGGTAGTGGTTATCACTCAAGGTAAAAAGGGCGGAATTATATACGACGGCGAAGCTGTAAAAAGTTATCCATCGTTCTTGGTGGAGGCTGTCGATTCAAACGGCTCAGGTGATGTTTTTCACGGGGCATTTGCATTTGCAATTACAGAAAAAATGAGTTATAATAAAGCGTGTGTATTCTCAAGCGCGGTGTCTGCTCTTAAATGCACAAAGATAGGTGCAAGAGAAGGTGTGCCGAGCTATGAAGAAACAATTAAATTTTTAAAGGAGCGTGGAAGTAATGAATTTAAAGAAAACTTGGAATAAAAAATATGGTAAATCAGAGATTATCACTAAGGAAAACAGCAGTTGTAAGCTTGTTGAAATAGATATGGTAAGACTTGCAGACGGCGAGCAGAAAAAGTACAACGAAAAGGACAAAGAGTATGGTCTGCTTATTTTAGGCGGTAAATGTACAGTAACAGGTGACGGCTTTGAGTATAAGAACATAGGTAAGCGTGAAACTGTTTTTGATGGTCCTGCTACTTGCGTTTATGTTCCTCGTAATAAGGAATTTACTATTGTCGGAAACGGTGAAGTATCAATCGCTGTATGTAAGTCACCTTCAAAGGCTGACCACGAGAGTGCTCTCGTTAATCCTGAGGATGTTGTAATCAAGGATATGGGCAAGCCGGGCTGGCAGAGACAGGCTCACTTTATCCTCGACGAGAGGGTAGATGCTGATATCATATACATCGGCGAAGCATATGTTAAGGGCGGTCAATGGGCAAGCTACCCTCCGCACAAGCACGATGATGATAATATGCCAACCGAAGCAAACACAGAAGAGATTTACTACTATGAATTTAAAAAGCCTCAAGGTTTTGGTATACAAAAAGTATACACAAAGGAAGGGGATATTGACGAAACATATACTGTTAAATCAGGTGACTTCGTTGAAATTCCAAGAGGCTATCATCCGTTCCATACAGCACCGGGATATGACAACTACTATCTTTGGATAATGGCAGGCGAAAACAGAGGCTTCTTTATGACAACAGACGAGGATCATAAATGGCTTAACAACTAATTCAAACGAGGTGTCTATATGTCAAACTGCGTAACAATAAAAAATGATAAGCTATCCATAGATATTGAAAACCTCGGTGCTCAGATGAAAAGCATAAAGGGTGCAAACGGGACTGAATATCTATGGCAAGGTGATGAAAATGTTTGGGCAGGCAGAGCTCCTGTTTTGTTTCCGATTTGCGGCGGCTTAAAAGATGATAAATATATCTTTGAGGGCAAGGAATATATTTTGAACAAGCACGGATATGCACGTACAAAAGAATTCACACTTGAAAAGAGTGGTGAAAATACGGCTGTATTTTTGCATAAGTCTGATGAGGAAACAAAAAAGTCATATCCATTTGACTATGAGTTCAGAATAATCTATACTCTTGACGGAAACAAAATCACAGTTACCTATGAAACAAAAAATATTTCAGATAAAACTATGTATTTTTCCGTAGGTGCCCACGAGGGATATTCCTGCCCTGAGGGCATTGAGGAATATGAAATTGTTTTCGATAAGCCCGAAACTCTCGACAGCTATGTGTTAGATGGCAATTTGCTGGAGAAGAATACTGTTCGCGTGATGGAAAACTCGACAGTATTCCCGTTAAAGTGTGAATATTTCAGCGTTGATGCCTTGGTTTTCCGCAATATAAATTCAAGAAAGGTTCAGCTTAGAAATAAAAACGGAAGCCGCAAAATTGATGTTGAATTTAACGGCAGCGATTATCTTCTTTTCTGGACAAAGCCGAATGGTATAGGCAAATACATATGTATAGAACCTTGGTGCGGTATACAGGATGGTGTTGACTCGGACTATGATTTTGTAAATAAAGAGGGAATTATATCTCTCGAACCATTTGGTACACATTCGGTATCGCATACTATTACTATTGAGGTGTAAATTTATGAAAATTTATAGTGTAAATGACGCAGAGTTTAAGCAGTTCGGAAGAGTAATAAATTTAGATGCGGACGAACTTATTAAAACCGCAGAGAAAATTCCCGTTCCCGATAGTGGTGCGTCATATAAAGCATCAGTTGAAGAATTTGAAAGATTAGCAATAAAGGATACAATTAAGGACAACTATTTCGGCGGAATGCCTACACAGATAGGATATTGTTGGGGTCACAGCAATCAAATGAATGCTCTTGAATGGCATACCTGCTCTGAAATTAATATCGGTATCACCGATTTAATTCTCATTATGGGAGATGTGCGTGACATAGAAGATGGGAACAAATATAATTCCGATAATGTCAAAGCCTTTAAACTTAAAAAGGGAGAGGCAATAGAGGTTTACGCAACAACGCTTCACTATTGTCCCATCGAGGTATCAGAGGACGGCTTTGGCTGTATAGTATGTCTTTTGGAGGGAACAAACACAGTTCTTGACACACCTGTTGAGGATAAGCGAATTTTTGCAAAAAACAAGTGGCTTTTAGCTCATAATGACAACAAGGCTCTTATCGACAGAGGGGTGTGTGCCGGAATATACGGACCAAATCACAAGATATGCGGGGAGTAAATATGAAATACGTATTGGGAATAGACTTCGGCGGAGGAGCCTCAAAGGCTACTTTGCTTTCGCAGGATGGTAAAATTACTGCGGTAAATACAGTTGAGTATGAAACACTCTATCCGAAAAACGGATGGACTGAGCAAAATCCTATGGATTGGTACAATGCAACAAAGGAAAACATAAAAGCGGTTTTGGAGGAAAGCGGAGTAAATCCGACGGATATAACTGCTGTTTCCTTAGATGCGGCAACCCACACCGCCGTAAT
>CACYTW010000054.1 GCA_902777435.1 uncultured Ruminococcus sp.
TCAATATTAACTCCGTTGTCCTTCAATCTGTTTATTACTTTATCGTACTGATTTAACTTACCCGTACCCATAAGTATTTGATATTTTTCGCTGTCTGCAATTTTAGATATCCAATCGGCAACTGCCGCATTGAAATCTCTCGCACCCAAGCTGCCGCCAAATATAACTATAAACGGTCTGCTGTCCAAGCCCAACTTTCTTCTCGCCGCAAAAGACTCCGACTCAAGTATAGATGGTCTTACGGGGTTGCCCGTAAAGACAACATTTTTGCATTTAGGCAAATAATTTTTTGCCGCCTCTATTCCGACAGCAACTCTGTCAACATATTTGGATAATATTTTTGTGGTAATTCCCGGGAAGGCATTTGACTCGTGGACAAATGTCGGAATTTTCATCTTTGCCGCAGCGTAAAGCACGGGTCCGCAAACATATCCGCCTGTACCTACCACGATATCAGGATTAAAGTTCTTTATAATCTTTTTCGACTTGGCGACAGCCGCAGGTATTTCCATAAGCGTCTTTACTGTACCCATACTCAGCTTTCTTTCAAAGCCGTGAACCTTTATCAGTTCTAACTCATAACCGCTGTGCGGTATCAGACTGACCTCAAGCCCCTCTTTTGTTCCTACAAATTTTATCTCTGTATCCTTATTCTCTTTACAAATATAGTTAGCTATGGCAAGTGCAGGGTTTATATGTCCTGCCGTACCTCCTCCTGCAAACAATATTCTCAAGATAATACCCCCTATATCGGCAGTTTGGATTGCCGAGAAACATTTAAGACTATACCCATCTCCGTCATCGTTATTGAAAGAGCAGTACCTCCGTAGCTGAAAAACGGCAACGGCATACCTGTTACCGGTATTGACGCCGTAACAACCGCTATATTTATCAGCGCTTGAAGTGTTACAATACCAACTATACCTACCACCAAAAACATTCCGAATAAGTCGGGCGCCTTTGCCGCTATTTTAATTCCGCGAACCAACAGCAAAATAAACAATGTTATAAGTAAAACCGCACCGATAAGTCCTAATTCCTCGCACAACACCGAGAAAATAAAGTCGTTATGCGGTTCCGGTAAAGACAAAAATTTCTGTCTGCTTTGTCCAAGTCCAACACCGAAAATTCCGCCCGAGCCTATGGCGTACAGAGATTGAGCAATCTGCCAACCGCTTCCCTGCATATCTGCAAACGGGTCAAAAAATGTCGTAACTCTCTCTAATCTGTATGGTTCTATCATAATCAGTACCACTATACCAAGTACCGCCGGCACAGCAATCTCTATAAAATGCTTTATAGGTGTTCCCGCAACAAACAACAAGAGCATTGCGGTAAGTCCAATTAATATAATACAAGAAAAATGCGGTTCTAACGCTAACAAAAATACATACAGACCCAACAGCAAAAGATAAGGCAAAAAGCCGTTTTTAAAGCTTTTTAAATCCTTTTGTCCGGACTGTCGGCTTAAATTATACGAAAACAATATTATTATTGCAATCTTCGCTATCTCAGACGGCTGAAAACCAAACAACCATCTTGTTGCACCATTTACAGTAGTACCAAGCCCCGCGACAACAAGCACAAGTAAAACCGCACAGCCGCCATACAACAATCCTGCAATTTTTCCGCCATATATATGGTAGTCAACTTTGGAAGCCAGGTACATTCCCACAGCACCCATAGCTATTCCCACAAGCTGATTTTTTACAAAGTAAAGGACATTGCCATAATCAGAATATGCTTTTGCACTTCCTGCACTGAACAGCATTATTATTCCGTAAGCAAGAAGTATTATAACTATTGCAAGAAAAAAATAGTCAGGGGTCCCTTTAACAGACCTTAAATATTTTATAAAATTATCAAAATAGCCACCGTTTTTTCTTTTATTGGCACTCGCACTTTTAGCGGGCGTTCTTCTGTTATTATTTCTGATGTTATTCCTGTTGCTTTCCATACAGCTTCCCCCGTTATATAATTATTTTCTATCCGAAGAAGTACATAAGAGCACACAAAACCGCAGTAACCGCTGTAAATACTGCGACAATCTTAGTTTCCTTCCAGCCGAACATCTCAAAATGATGATGTATCGGACTCATTTTAAATACTCTCTTTCCCGTTGTTTTAAAGGATATAACCTGAATTATAACCGACAGTGTTTCTATCAGATACACTAAACCTACGATGATAAGAGCCAATGGCTGTTCAAGAAGTATTGCCATTCCGCTGACAGCACCGCCGAGAAACAGCGAACCCGTATCACCCATAAAAACATTTGCAGGAAATTTATTGTATATCAAAAAGCCCAACAAACTTCCAACCAATATTGCGGCAAACAGAGCAACCGTTTGATTTGGAAAACTGCCGAACTCCGCAAACAGCATAAAGAATACCGCAACCACAATTGTAATACAGGTTGCCAAGCCATCAAGACCATCTGTGAGATTTACGCTGTTTACCGTTGCAAGAATTACCAAAACAGCAAGCGGAATAAATGCAAACCCTATATCAAAGGCGAGGCTTGTAAACGGAATTCTGACCTCTGTGCTGATGCCCTCGCCGTATACAGCCCAGCAAACAAACGCTATTGCCGCAATTAGCTGCATCAAGAACTTCTGTTTTGCGGTAAGCCCTAAGTTTCTCTTAAGTATAACCTTGATATAATCATCTATAAAACCGATAATTCCGTATAACACCGATACTGCAATCAGTAAAAACATTGTCGAATCGCAAGGCATATCTATACCCGTCAGCACGCTGATGGTATAGCACAAGGCAATCATAATTATGATAGCTCCTATAAAAATAAGTCCGCCCATTGTAGGTGTTCCCGACTTTTTGGCGTGCCACTTCGGACCTTCCTCACGTATTTCCTGACCAAATTTAAGCCGTCTCAGCACAGGAATTATAAAAATTCCCAATATTGCTGAGATAATAAACGCACCAATTCCGCCAATTAATAATCCATACATAATTACTCAATCCTTCCCTTGCGAATAAGTAAATTTATTTCATATTGTCTTCCATAAAATATGCAATTTCCTCAAGGTGCATACTCCTTGATGCCTTTAAAAGCATAACGTCATTTTCTTTAAGTATATTTGGCAATGCACGGCAAGTTTCCTCAATGGTTGCAAACGAGAATATATTTCTCTCCTCCATACCTGCCTCCATTGCCCCCTTTGCAATCAGCTTTGCTCTCTCTCCCACAGTTATCAGGCAGTCAACATTATAGTTTGGTATACTCTTTCCTGTGTTTAAATGTTCTCTCTCCGATATTGTGCCAAGCTCCATCATATCACCAAGACACGCGATTTTCCTGTCGCCTGCCTCACTCAGCTTCAATATTTCAAGTCCCGACTTCATAGATGTGGGATTTGCATTATAGCAATCCTTTATAACTGTATATTTGCCGATTTTGATAGCGGCTTGTCTTAATCCCACAGGAATAAACTCTCGTATGCCGTCAATAATTGCACTGACAGGAACATTGTACTTCATACCCACCAGGATAGAGGATAAAGCATTGTACACGTGGTGTCCCCCGGGAACGCTTATCTCCGCCTTGTACTCCACTCCGTCAGAACAAAATGTAAACTCGGTGTTTTCAGCATATGTCTTAATATCTTCTGCCACGAGGTCACACTTCTCGTTTTTTATTCCGCCGTAGAGTGTTTCAAAATCAAGAGTTCCGTTTATGCCCCACAGCATATCATCATCGCCGTTTAATATAACTGTTCCGCCATCTGATAGGCCTTCAAGTGCTTCAAGTTTAGCTTTCAATATTCCCTCACGGCTGCCTAAATTCTCAATATGCGAAACACCGACATTTGTTATGACAACAGTATCAGGTTTCACCGCCGCAGTTATTCTTGACAGCTCGCCAAAATGGTTCATACCCATTTCGATTACTGCCATCTCGTGTTCTTTATTTAATCTGAACAATGTATGCGGAACGCCTATCTCATTGTTAAAATTGCCTTCTGTTACAAGAGTGTTGTATTTTTGAGCAAGTACACAGCCTATCATTGAGCGTGTAGATGTTTTTCCCACACTTCCTGTAACCGCAACGATTGGAATTCTCATTTTTCTTCTGTACTCGCCTGCCAAATCAAGAAGAGCCTGCGATGTATTATCCACAAGTATAAGCGGAAGTCCATCAGCCACGTTTGCTCCTCTTTCGGCAATACAGCAAACGGCACCTTTTTCTACTGCTGATGGGATAAATTTATGCCCGTCAGAGTTTTCTCCCTTCAGAGCAAAAAACAATGCCCCTTCCTCAATAGTCCTTGTGTCTGTTGAAACGGAACTGACCATTATTTCAGAGTCGCAGTTTACAAGCTCGCCGTTTAATACCTCGGCAACCATTCCAAGATTAAATATACTTTCCATATAACTATCCCCTTTTACTGCATTAGTCGCCTTGTATATTCAAAAGCTTTCTTACGATTTCTCTCTCATCAAAATCGATTGTTCTGTCAGCAAGAATTTGATATGTTTCGTGGCCCTTTCCCGCAAGCAACACAATATCGTTTTTCTTTGCGTGGTCCAAAGCAAACTCGATAGCCTCAAATCTGTTTATAACAACAGTATATTCACAGTTGCCGTCTTTTACTCCCTCAACAACCTGCTCAACTATCTGCTCAGGGTCCTCACTTCTCGGATTATCGCTGGTGACAACGCAATAATCCGAAAGTGCCGCCGCAATCCTACCCATTTTGGGACGTTTGGTCTTGTCGCGGTCACCGCCGCAACCAAACACGGTTATAATTCTGCCCTTGCAGAAACCACGTATTGTGCTTATAACATTGTAAAGTCCGTCAGGCGTATGTGCATAGTCTATTATAACACTGAAGTCTTTACCTGTTTCAACTACTTCAATTCTGCCTTTTACCCCTCTTGCATTTCTCAATCCTGCAACCGCATCCTCCATAGGAATGCCAACAGATACCAGACAGGAAAGTGCAGTAAGTGCATTATATACTGAGAACTTGCCCGGAATTCCCAATTCAACACCAAACTTTTTATTATCATATGTCACGTCAAACGAAATTCCTTTTTCTGACAAGACAACATTCGACGCTCTCATATCACATTCTTTTTCTATGCCATATGTCAACATCTTATCACACTTTGAAACACCCAGCAAATAATCAGACGCATCATCATCTGCATTTACAACACCCGACTTGGAAATGGTATATAAAATTCCCTTGGCGGCAATATACTTTTCCATAGTTTCGTGGAAGTCAAGATGGTCTTGGGTAATATTGGTGAATGCTCCCACATCAAACCTACAAGCTGCAACGCGGTCAAGCACTAACGAATGAGAAGAAACCTCCATCACCACATAGTCAGCACCCTTGTCAGCCATCTGCGAAAACAACTGCATAAGCTCCAACGAATCAGGGGTTGTATGCTGCGACGGAATAACCTCTGCCCCTATCATATTCTGATTTGTTCCTATCAAGCCAACACACTTTCCCATTGACTCAAGAACCGATTTAATAAGATATGTTGTGGTCGTCTTTCCGTTTGTTCCCGTAATTCCGATAAGCTTAAACCTTTTTTCGGGGTGACCGTAGAACGTAGCCGACATTAAAGCAAGGGCAAGCCTTGTGTTATCGCATATAACGCAGGTTACGCCAAGCTCACTCATATCGCGTTCCGTGATAATAGCAACCGCACCTCTTGCGACTGCGTCTGCCGCATACTTGTGGCCGTCCGTCTTAAATCCTGTAATACAAACAAAAGCATTACCGGGTCTTACCTCCATAGAATTAAATGCTATTCCCGTAATATTAAGCTGTGTTCCGCCTATAATATTCTTCGATTCAACATCAACAAGTAAATCAACAAGTTTCATTTTCATTTACCTCTTTCATATATGTTAATCAGCACCAACTTCTGAATAAGAAAAGTCAAGTGTAACAACCGTTCCCGGTTCGACTATTGTTCCTGCCGCAGGGTTTTGTGCCGAACATACTGCCGTGCCTGAACCCGACACACCCTTGACTCTTGCATTTAAACCTGAGCTTACTATCGTAGCAGCAGCCTCAGATGCACTCATATTTTTAACATCAGGAATTGTTATATCACGGGATATTTCCGTACCTTCCAGATAAACAACAACCGTAGAACCTGTCGTAAGTCTTGTGTGTGCCTTTGGAATTTGGTCAGTTATAGTTTTACCTGTTCCCTTTGTTCTGATTTCAAAACCTGCTTCCTTGAATACCTTTTGTGCCTCTTCTACCGACTTGCCCGAAACATCAGGCACTTCAACCTCAACAAACTTCTTCTCGTCCTCGTTATATTTAGGCTCAACGCCGATGTATTGCAAAGTTTCCTCTAAAATATTCTTTACTACCGGTGCGGCAATAACACCGCCGTAATACGGCATACCATCTGACGGTTGGTCAAGGATTACAAGACACGCTACCTTTGGGTCGTCTGCGGGAGCAAAGCCTATGAACGATGCAATATAATTGCCGTTTCCACGCGGAATTTTCTCTGATGTACCTGTTTTGCCCGCAATGCGATAGCCTGCGATATACGCATTTTTACCGCCGCCCTTTGATACAACAGACTCAAGTATTGAACACATTGTTCTGCTTGTTTCCTCTGATATTACCTGTCTGACCTTTTCAGGTTCTTTCTTCTCTATAACAATATTGTCAGAATTGACTATTTCCTTTACCAGATGGGGTTTATACATAGTTCCGCCGTTTGCGATTGCACTTACAGCAGTTATCATTTGAAGAGGCGTTACAGTGATAGACTGTCCAAATGATGATGTAGCCAAGTCTACCTCTGTAAAGTTGCCTTCCGTAAAACCAACACCTGCTGTTTCGCCCGGAAGCTCTATTCCCGTTTCCTCAAAAAAACCAAACGCACGGGCATTTTTCAAAAATTCTGTTCTTCCGATTTTCTGTCCGATAGAAATAAAAGCAGGGTTGCACGAATTTTGTACTGCCTCAGCAAAAGTCTGATGCCCGTGTCCCAAACGATTGGCACAATGGATTAAATGCGGTCCTACCTGTACCGAACCTCCGCAGTTAAATGTATCGTCTAAAGTACAAGAGCCTGTTTCCAAAGCCGTAGATGCCACAACTGATTTAAATGTAGAACCCGGCTCATACGAATCAACAACCGCCTTGTTTCTTCTGACAGTTTGAATAGCCTGATTGAACTTTGTTACATACTCCATTCCGTTAAGACTTTTAAGTTCTTCTTTGATGTTTGGATTTTTTTCTTCTATTGCCTCAGTTATTTCAAACGGAGCATTCAGGTCATAGTCAGGCTTGGTCGCCATAGCCAAGACCTCGCCCGTATTTACATCCATAACAATTGCAGCCGCACCCTCTTCAAGTTTATTGGATATACGTGCCTGCTCTAAGTGCTTTTCTACATAGCTCTGTATAACCTCATCAATAGTTAAAACAACGCTGCAACCATCCTGCGCCTCAATATAGCTTTCGTAATCGTTTCCCGATTCTATTCCTGCTGTATCTCTGGTGGACACAACTCTGCCGGGAATACCGCTTAACTGATTATCAAAGACACTTTCTATTCCCTCAAGTCCCTGATTATCATCACCGACAAAACCAATAACGTGTGACGCAAGATTATTATACGGATAATACCTCTTTACATCATCCACAAAGCTTACGCCCGACACCTTCTTCTGCTCTAAATATGTTCTTACCTCATCAGCCTTGTCCTTGTCTACCTTCTTTTTGATATACTCAAAGCTGCTTTGTTTATTTACTTTGTTTGCAACATCCTGACTGTCAAGCTCTAATATTCCTGCAATATCATCCGCAAAGGTTTGCACCGATAAAGATACCTTCTCTAATGATGTCCTCAGATTTTTAGGGTCTATACTTATTGTTTCCACAGACGTATTGCTGGCTAATACCTTATAGTTCCTGTCATAGATTTTACCACGCTTTGCACGAACAGTATTGTCACTTGTCTGTTGCTCCAAAGCGGCTCTGGATAATTCCTCACCCTTGATAATCTGATGCCACGCCGTACGCAGTATAAGAACTGCGAACAAAATAGTTGCCGCAGCCATTATGATTATTATTCTCTTTCTGTGAATAGGTCTGCTGCCCGACACAAAATTATCGGACAATTTAGGTCTACGATTTTCACTCACCGCTAACACCTCTTGTATAAATTCAAAATATGCCGTCCGAATTCACAAGGTCGGACGGCACCCGTATTAGTATATTCAAATTAATTCTATTTTAAAACCCGAAAAGCATTTACAAGCGTTCCCGATACACCTGTCAATGCACCTGATGACGTATTCGGTATCGTTCCATCTCCGCCTTCATCTCCCATATCCATATCTATATAGAATATTTGATATGATTGGGGTTTCATCATTCCTAAATTTTCCTTTGCATACTTTTCGATTTCATTCATCTCAAACTGCTTGTCTATCTTAGCTTGTGCCGCTTGATTTGACGCTAATATTTCATTTTTCTGCGACTCTAATTCCTTTATTTGCTGATTACAACTCAGTATTATTCCATATCTGTATAAAACCGTAATACAAAGAACAAACAATACCCCCACAAGCGTAACAACTCTTGTAATTTTTGCCCTGTCTGCACTCGCCTTTTTATTAACCTTTGAACGATTAGGCATTTTTTCAACATCAGGCGATGTCTTTGGATTGACGCTCGGTCTTGGGTATCTGACAGGAATATCATAAGCCGTGCTGCTTGTTCCTGTATACATTCTGTCACTATATACTCTGTCACTGCTGTATAAATTACGTGAAGTATATGTATAACTGTTGTTCTTGTATTTCGTAGGCGCAGGCACAGCTCTCATCCTTTCATATTTATAGTTTTTCTATCACCCTCAGCTTCGCACTATGGGCTCTGAAGTTTTTGTTCAACTCTTCATTTGTTGCAACTATCGGTTTTCGATTGACCAATTTTACAACAGGCGTTTTTCCACACACGCATATGGGAAAATCCTTAGGACATACACAACCTGATACGAGCTCTGAAAAAGCATTTTTGACAATTCTGTCCTCAAGGGAGTGAAATGTTATAACAGCCAATCTACCGCCCGGTTTCAAGCAGTCGACAAAATCTTTTACAGCATCTTCAAGTCCGTCAAGCTCACTGTTGACCTCTATTCTGATAGCCTGAAAAGTTCTCTTTGCAGGATGCTTGTCCCCATATCTCTCAGATGTAGGAAACGCGGTTTTTATTATCTCGGAAAGTTCAAGTGTTGTTTCTATGGGCATTACGTTTCGTCTTTCGCATATTGCCCTTGCAATCCTTCTTGCATATCTTTCCTCGCCGTACTTGAATATTATATTGGCAAGTCTTGCTTCATCATATGTATTGACGACAAGATAGGCGTCTTTATCAGCACTTTTATCCATACGCATATCAAGCCTTGCATCAGCGTTATAGCTAAAACCTCTCTCAGCAGTATCCAACTGATATGAGGAAACCCCCAAATCAAGGATAGCTCCGTCAAGTGCCTCAATCTGCATTTCGGATAAAATGCTTTTAATATTGAAAAAATTATTATGCGTAAGCACAACATTGCACTTATAATCGGCAAGTCTTTCCTTTGCCGCAGACAAAGCATCTTCGTCACGGTCAATGCCGATAAGAGTGCCTTTTTCAGACAATTTTGAGCAAACATATGAGGAATGCCCGCCGCCGCCTAAGGTTCCGTCAGCATACGTTCCGTCAGGCACAACATTTAACAAATCAACACTTTCGTCAAGCAGAACAGATATATGTTTAAAATTCATATTCTGCCCTCCTATAATCCAATCTTCTTTGCAATACTCGAAATCTTGTCCATATCAATTTTATTATCAGAATATTTTTTCCAATTATCAAGACTCCAGATTTCAACCTTTGTATGCTCACCGACAACGACAATTTCTTTTGTCAACCCGGCATCTTTGCGTATATCGGGAGGGATAACGGCACGTCCTTGTGTGTCAAGTGCACACTCAGCCGAATGTGAATGAATGTATCTCATCATCATCGCTCTATCCTCAGAGTCAATCTGTGCAACACGTTCCATAAACACATTCCATTGTTCTACGGGATATACGTTTACGCAATTCTCATCAAACACTGCACCGAAGGCGACAACAAAGGTTTCGCCAAGTGAAGACCTGAATTTAGCAGGTATGTTTACTCTGCCTTTCGCGTCAATATTTTGTTCATATATGCCGGTTAACACATTTGCCGCCTCCTTTCACAGCCGAATTTACGGATGTAAATCAGGCAAAGAGCCTATAATTCATTCAATGCATTTCGATACATTTCAATCCATTTCTCTCCACCTTTTATTATTCTAATACATTTATATGAAAAAGGCAAGACTTTTTTTTAATTTTTTTTAATTTTTTTTTACAATTTCTTTATAAATTAAATATAATAAAACAATGTTTGACATAAGCGGTATTTTTCGGGACGATGTGGGCATCGTCCCCTACAATATGCAAGGGAGCCTGATACGACAAAAGACAGAAACGAAATTAATCGTTTCTGCCTTTTAATCTATCCTTATGAATATACTTTATTATAACTTGCCTATGTTTCTGTACTTTTGATATCTTTTTTCAAGCAGTTCATCTATCGGCATATCTTTTAATTCAGACAGCTCTGCCAATATCTCACACTTTAGGTTATCGCAGATTTCGTCATAAGACATATTTTCTTCTTCGATAACCTTATCCGCAACATCAAAATTATACAAATCATTAGCCGTCAGCTTTAACGCCTCTGCCGCCTCGTCTGCCTTGG
>CACYTW010000055.1 GCA_902777435.1 uncultured Ruminococcus sp.
GCAGATGCCAAAAGTTCAGGATTGATGCCATAGCGTTTAAATTCTGATACTAAGCTCACAATGTCAGATGCAAAACCTTTGCGGTGTATTGTGCGTGCAAGTGTATTGAGTTTGCCCTGCAAAGAGCGTATTGTTTCGGCGGCAATAATTTGCTTTCCTGCGCCGTCTATGTATTTCATACGCAAGGGACCAAGTTTAGAAAAAACCAGGTTGCACAATCTCGAAAATGTGATTACCTTTACGGAGTCCTGGGCCTTTATGCCATAGTTTTTAATGACATCTCTTTCGGTTGACAGCGAAAACTGTTCGGGGACGAGAAGCCACGAAAGATTGCCGCTTTCTTTATTCTTAGAAATCAGGTTATCTACATATTCTTTTCGGTTTGAATTTTCTGTTCCGTATATGATATTAAGCATCTTTCCGCCCCTTTCTATATTCTTATATAAGCTGTAAATTCAAAATAATTTTATTGAATAATTGCCCTATGCCCATACAGTCGCCAAGCCCAACTGCAATGAAAAAATTATTTTGAAATTTGTGAAATTATCTATTATTCTTATAATAGCACATAATCGGCAAAACTGCAACAAAAAAACAGCCATACGGCTGTTAGTTGTCAGTCTATTCAGCTTTTTCAATGTTGTCTGTATCTGTCGGCTCACATATAATAAGCTCAACTGCCTTGGTGAGGACATCAGCATAGCTGTAAGATACGCGGCGTTCACTTGTCGGCACGTCATTCTGAACATCAAGCTTAACTGTAAATATACTTGGATATGTGTTTTCTATAACGCCGTCGCGAACGACAATCTGCTTTCTTCCGTGCTTTGCCTTAAGGCGAACCTTATGTCCGACATTGTCGGCAAGGTCACTTTTTATTTTAACCAAATCCTTTTGAATATACATCGGTAACACCCCTTTAAACATAGTGCAATATAAAAAGATGCAATATAATTTATGCCTCATTACAGCAAAGCGTTTCGCCGTATGCGTAGAAACATCTGCCACTGAATATAAATGCTTCTTTTAAATATATGTATATTATAGCATAACTTTTCAATTTTGTAAATAGAAAAATACAATTATTTTACATATTTTTCACAATAAAGTTACAGCAATTAAAAGAATGACGTAAACGTGCTGTTTTGGTTGACTTTTAATTCTAAAAATAGTATACTTTATGTGTAAAATTGGGTTATATTGTATATATGTGATGGTGGAGGAACAAGATATGGCGGAAAAGCATAGCGGGCGAAAACCCGATATAATGTTTTTAAATATTGTATTTTGCCTTTTGGTTATATTCATTCACGTTGCCTCTGAGGTTGTGACGAAGGCTCCGAAAAATACATATATTTTTACTATTGTTTTTCTGGCACAAAGGCTGTCGTATTTTGTTGTACCCGGGTTTATAGTTTTAAGCGGCGCTAAGCTGTTTATTAACAAACCGGGTTTGCCAAGCTATCCAAAATATTATTTATCACGCTTTTTGCGTATTGTTATTCCGTACATATTTTGGTCCTGTTTATATTATGCGTGGCTGTGCATAAAAGGCGGATATTCTTTTAATGGTTATGAGCTTTTATTTGGAATTTTGAAGGGTGATATTTGGGCGCATTTTTATTTTGTTGTTGTTCTTATACAGTTTATTATTCTTACGCCTTTTTGGATATACTTATACAATAGAGGGAATGCGGCAATTCATATTGCATTTGCTTTAATTATAACAATTATTTCTTCCCTGTATTTGCCGTCAATTCTGACAAGTGTATTTCCGTCCATACCCGATATTGATTTGTCAAATTGTTTTTTGAGTTATCAAATCTATTGGACGGCAGGCTGTTTGATAGGAAAATATTATAAAGAGTTTACAAGTTATCTCAAGCATAATGTTTTAACGATTGTTATTTGCTTTGTTTTATGCGGATTGGCAGAGGGATATCTCTCGTTGATTACATATACGGCTGAACCTGTCTGGATGGGGTTGTTTCATATGCTGTATGCTATGGCGGCAATATTATTCTTTTATATGATTGCACAACTGTTTACAGGTAAGGCAAAGGGATTACTTGTTCCTTTGTATTTGATAGATAAGTCCAGCTATGTGCTGTATTTGATGCATTGCCTTGTAATTGCAGTTGTGGACAATCAGTTGGACTTAAGAGGTATTTATGATATTTCAGACAGGTTTGCATATCGTACCGCATTGGTGTATGTGATATGTGTGGTTATCTGTTTGTTGTGGCGAATATTATGTGCGGCAGCATCTAAGGTAGCTGTCAGAAAAAAGTAGTTTGAACATAACGGAAGGGATAGTTGAAAATATGAATTTATGTAATCCGACAGAGTTAAAGGCTTTGCTTGCAAGACACGGGTTTGCTTTTTCCAAAACCTTGGGGCAGAACTTTTTAATAGACCAAAATGTTCTTGAAAAAATAGTGGCAGGTGCAGGGATAGGCAAGGATGATTATGTTCTTGAAATCGGACCGGGAGCAGGAACTTTAACAAGGCGATTGGCTCAGACAGGTGCAAAATGTACTGCGGTTGAAATAGATAAGGCGCTTTTGCCAATTCTTGCGGATTCTATGGCGGAATTTGACAATTTCAGCTTGATAAACAATGATATATTAAAAATAGATTTAAGAAAGCTGTGTCAGGAGGAGTTCGGCGGAAATTCGTTTCACGTGGTCGCAAATTTGCCATACTATATTACAACTCCGATAGTGATGAAGCTTTTGGAGGAGCGGCTGCCTGTTAAATCTATGACTCTTATGGTGCAGAAAGAGGTGGCCGAAAGAATGTGTGCCGAGTGCGGCGGCAAAGAGTATGGAGCGCTTTCAGTGGCAATTGCGTATTACTGTAAGGCGGAAATCGTGTGCAAGGCGGAACCTCATTGCTTTATGCCTCAGCCTAAAGTAACATCTACGGTTGTCAGACTTACCGTTGGCGAACGACCTAATGTGGACGTTAAAAATGAAAAGTTTTTCTTTGCTCTTGTGAAATCTGCTTTCGGACAAAGGAGAAAGACATTGGTGAACGCACTGTCCAAAAGTCCGTATGTATCAATTGAGAAAAATTCGGTTATTGAGGCTTTAAAAAATATGGGTCTTGACGAGAATATAAGAGGGGAAAAGCTGAGCATTGAGGAGTTTGCGAGATTGAGTGATGTGCTGAACTGAGGAGATTATTATGTATTGTCCAAATTGTAAATCTGAATACCGCGACGGGATATATGTTTGTCCCGAATGCGGAGCGGAGCTTAAAAATGAGCTTGAAAAGGAAGTTGAAACAGAAGTTGTAATTGATATCAACGAAAAACCGTGCAAGCTATGCAGTGCGGCAGATGAGTTTGAGGCGGATATCATAGTTGCCAAGCTGAAAGCCGAGGGAATTTATGCATACAAAAAATTCAACGGCACAGACAGCTATAACAGAATTTTATTGGGCAGAACCATTTTGGGAGTAGATATAATGGTGGGAGAAAAGAGTCTTGCCGAAGCTAAAAAGATACTTTGAGAAAATATTAACAAACAAACATATATGCTTTTATAAAAATTGTATAAAATTGATATTGAAAAATTGTGCTTGTTAGTGTATAGTAGTATAGGAAAAATTTTAAATTATAAAATAGATAATAGATATAAATTATATAATAACAATTAGGAGGAAAAAGAAATGACAGAGAACAAGTTTGTTTTGAATTGGCTTGAAGAAATGAAGGCTCTTTGCAAACCTGACAGTGTTGTATGGATTGATGGTAGCGAAGAGCAGTTAGAGGCTCTTAGAGCAGAGGCGGTAGAAAGCGGCGAAATGATAAAGTTAAACCAGGAAAAGCTCCCGGGTTGTTACTATCACAGAACTGCAGAAAACGACGTTGCAAGAGTTGAGGACAGAACATTTATATGTACTCCAACCGAAGAAGAAGCAGGCCCTATCAACAATTGGATGGCTCCTGACGAAATGTATGCAAAGTTAAATGCTTTATATGACGGCTCAATGGTTGGCAGAACTATGTATGTAATCCCATATTCAATGGGTCCTGTGGGCTCACCTTTCTCAAAGATTGGTATTGAGCTTACTGACAGCATCTACGTTGTATTAAATATGGCTATTATGACAAGAATAGGTGACAAAGTTCTTGAAAAGATAGAAGGCGATGAATTTATTAAGTGCTTACACGCTAAAAAGGACGTAAATCCTGACGAAAGATATATTGTTCACTTCCCGCAGGATAACACAATTATGTCTGTAAACTCAGCTTACGGCGGCAACGTATTGCTCGGTAAGAAGTGCTTTGCGCTCAGAATTGCATCATACCTTGGTAAAAACGAAGGTTGGATGGCAGAGCATATGCTCATTTTAGGTCTTGAAAATCCTCAGGGCGAAGTTAAGTATATTGCGGCTGCATTCCCAAGTGCTTGCGGTAAGACAAACCTCGCTATGCTTATACCGCCTAAGTACCTTAAAGAAAAAGGCTACAAGGTTTGGACAGTAGGTGACGATATTGCTTGGCTCAGAATAGGTCCTGACGGCAGATTGTATGCTGTAAACCCGGAGGCAGGTTTCTTCGGCGTTGCACCCGGTACCAGCGAAAAGACAAACTTTAATGCTCTTGAGTCAACAAAGAGAAACACAATATTCACAAATGTTGCTATCAACAATGATGATATGACAGTTTGGTGGGAAGGTCTTGACAAGAACCCGCCTGAAAACTGCACAGAGTGGACAGGTAAGCAGGTTAACGGCAAGACTTACGAAGGCAATCTTGCTCATCCTAACTCAAGATTTACCGCTCCTGCAATTAACTGTCCGTGCATCTCTTCTGAGTTTGAGAACCCACAGGGTGTTCCGATTTCTGCTATCGTATTCGGCGGCAGACGTGCTAAGACTGCTCCGTTGGTATATCAGGCAAGAGATTGGGAACACGGTGTATTCGTAGGTGCTACTATGGCATCTGAGACAACTGCGGCTGCTGCAGGTGCAGTTGGTGTCGTAAGACGTGACCCAATGGCAATGAAGCCGTTTGTTGGCTATAATATGGCTGATTACTTTGGACATTGGCTCGAAATGGGCAAGAAGATGGATCCTGAAAAGGCTCCTAAGATCTTCCACGTTAATTGGTTCAGAAAAGATGATGACGGCAACTTCCTATGGCCGGGCTTCGGTGACAATATGAGAGTTCTCCTTTGGATACTTGACCGTTGCGAAGGTAAGGCTGACGCTGTTGAAAGTCCTATCGGTCTTCTTCCTACTGCTAATGATATTGACACAACTGACCTTGATGTCACAGCAGAACAGCTTTCAGAATTGCTCAGCGTTGACAAGAGCGTTTGGATGGAAGATGTTGAAAATCAGGAGGAATATTTCGCTCAATTCGGCGACAGACTCCCTGCTGAAATCAAGAAGCAGCTTGAAATCTTAAAGAACAACTTAAAATAATTATAAGTTTATTGCAAGAAGCCTGAACAAAACGTTCAGGCTTCTTGTTATATCAGCAAATTTTAATTAATTGTCCCACATCTAAATTGTCAGAGGTTAAATTATTACATTCCTTTAATGCATCGACAGTTGTTTTATATTTTTTTGCAATACTCCATAACGTATCACCCTTTTGAACAAAGAATATTCTTATGCAGGGCCTTTTTATGTAGCTGCTGTTTTCGTCAACTTCGATATCTGTAACAGGAGATAGCTCTTCCTCTTTAAAACAGCGAATGCTCAATCCAAGAATAACCCGTAGATCTAAACTGCTGGAGCTGTTCATAGTATAGCTTGTGTGCTCGGTAAAGACCTTCGCATCACAGATTGTGTCAGACTCCGCTGATGGTGATGTTAAGGTGTGTGTAAAGTCAGATACATCACTAAAGTTGCACAGAGGAAGTTCGGGGTCGTTTGTTGTATATAAAATGTTACTTTTAACCTTTCCGAACACAGTTATTTCGCCGTTGCCCGTAGAAATTCTATCCACAGATGCGGTAATTGATACATCACAAATCTTTGCAATATCGGGTAAGGCATCGGGAAAGTTGACCGAGGTTTTATGAGTCAATCTTGCAGTTGTGTTGTTTGTCAACTGTTCTATGGTTATCGGCTGAGAAATCAGTTTTGTGTCGCAATCAAGAGAATACGCGTCGCATATTATCTCAGGTTCCTGAATTTTAATGCCGCGCAGAGAGGCGGCAAGACCTATTTCAAAACCGAATATTCTCGGTTCGCCGTCTGAGTCGTCACGAACCTCGCAGTACATATCTGATAACATATATTCTATTTCTGCCTCCATATCTTCTTCGGCACCTGATATATCAAGGGTTTCCTCAAAAGGTATGGTGTATTCGGCTGTTTGAACGGAGCCATCATCCAATGATGTATAAAGAAAGCATATTCTTGATTGCCCCTTAGCCAAGGCGGAATTTTCCATAAGCGTAAGCTCTGTTGCCTCAGGATATACGGCTGTTTTTAAAATTTCGCTTATAGATGGGTTGCCGGGCGGCAGTTCGGCTTGTTCGCATACAACGACTCGGTTTTCCGCGTTTACAGTGGTGTTGCAGATGCGTATTTTTCGTGTTTCGGTGCAGATATCAGAGGCGGAGTCCGACTCTGATGCGATTTCAAATGAATCAGGCTCTATGACCTTAACACTTATTCCTGTTGTGCATCTGAGATTTATTTTACGGCTGTTTATTAATGAATAGTTAAAGCTTTCAGGTTCAATGTCTGCAACGATAAATGCGGCATCGCTCGGACTTCCCACATCTAACGAATGGTTAAACGCCTGAGAGCCTGAAAGGCTTTTGACTTTGCTTGCAACCTCGCCGTCAGGAGAATACAATACGGTCATATTCACTGTGCCCTGGACATATACCTTGCCTGACCTGATGGACTTTTCTGTTATGGTGATATACCCGCTTACGTCTAAGACCTTTTTGATATCCGGATTTACGTCAGGAACAATAACATCACAGTCAACCGTTGTCTGACTGTACTTTTGTGTTAAAATTTTGCTTGTTTGTACGGTTTCTTTTTTTAATATAACGGACATATAGTATACCTCGCTTTTTGTATCGTTTATACTCTCACCCTATTTATATGATGATATGTCCGCAGATATTACATTTTATAATGTATCTTTTATACTTAAATATAAATCGTATATTTCACGGCGTGGTTGTTTTAGCTCGTCAGCAACACGTCTTGTCAATTCTTTTGCTCTCATTCCCTCGGCTGAGTATTTTTTAAGCAGTGTTTCGGCAGAGGGTAAGGAATTAAGATATTCTTCTTCAAGTTTTTTGGCGTCAGCACCTTCAATTATGAGCACAAATTCACCTTTGGGAGAAGTTTCTTCATAGTATGTTACGGCATCTTGTAGAGTGGTTCTGTTGTATTCCTCGAATTTTTTTGTCAGTTCTCTTGCAAGAACAATTTTTCTGTTACCGAATATTTCAAGCATATCCCGAAGTGTGCTGAGCAGCTTGTGGGGAGCCTCATAAAATATGAGTGTTCTTGTGTCGTTTTTGACGGATTGCAGATGCTCAAGCCTGTTCTTTTTATTTACGGTTAAAAATCCCTCAAAAGCAAACCTGCCTGTTGGCATACCTGAGGCTACAAGAGCAGTGGCAAAAGCACAGGGACCCGGCAATGCCTCAATCTCTATGCCGTTTTGTATGCACAGCTTAACAAGGTCTTCGCCGGGGTCTGATATTCCGGGCATACCTGCGTCTGTTATAACAGCGATATTTGTTCCCGATAAAAGCTTTTCGATAAGGTAGTTGCCCTTTTCTCTTTTGTTGTGCTCATAATAACTCGTTGTCGGTACTTTTATATCAAAGTGATTTAAAAGTTTTGCACTGACTCTCGTGTCCTCTGCGGCTATAAGGTCAACGCTCTTCAGGGTTTCAAGGGTACGATATGTTATGTCGTTTAAGTTCCCTATTGGTGTAGGACATAAGTATAGTTTTCCATTCATTATTCTGACTTCTTTCTATTATATATAGTATGTATTTCATCTGAGTATACACCGGGTGATGTGTACATATAAAGCGGTGGGTCCAGGAAGAGCTTGGGTCTTCCCAGATAGGAACCCTCCACAAGTATCATAGTTGCGACTTTGCTGGTTGAAGGGTGAATAAACTGCAACCTCTTTGGTTCTATTCTGTAATTCCGCATAAGGCAAAGTACGTCTGCAAGACGCTCCGGGCGGTGTATTATACACAGCTTTCCGTATGGCTTTAATATATTAGAAGAAACTCGGATTATATCTTCTAAATTGCACAATATTTCGTGCCTTGCAATCGTGACGGGATCACTTTTGTTTATAAGGCCGCTGCCGGCTTCTTTATACGGAGGATTGCAGGTTACAACATCAAATTTGTTCTTGCCGAAAAGCTGTTCCGAGTTTTTTAAATCATCACAGATTATCTCGACTTTATCCCCAATTTTATTTAATAAGACTGAGCGTTTTGCCAAATCTGCACACTCTTTTTGGATCTCAATTCCTATAATTTTTTCTGCGTGAGATTTTTGTGATAACAATATAGGAATAATTCCGTTTCCGCTGCATAAATCTATAACTGTGGAGTTTTTTCGTATAGATTTAGAGGCGTAATCGGCAAGCAAAACCGCATCTGTTCCGAAACAAAACATATCGGGATTTTGAATAATTTTCATACCGTTTAGCTGTAAATCATCGACGCGTTCATTTTGAAAAAGTAAATCGTCTTCCATTGGTACTTCTCCCCTTAATTATCAAAATGTTCTACTATGCACAAAAAAATCGTGCTTGTTTGTGAAAAATGCACAAAAAGTTTTTTCGAAGTAAAATTTGCAGTTCAATAATTGCGAAAAACGCAGTAAAACCAAAGCAAAAAGTGAATTGCAAAAAATAAAAATTAAAAAATTTCTTTGTCGTATTTTTCAAAAAAATCTCTCAGAATTAGTATAACAGAAAAATTTGTTTAGCACAATAACCAAAATTCTTTCAATAATTTTCCAATTAAGAGAATAACGAAGAAAATCTAAGAAAATGAGAGGATTAAGGTAGTTTTTTAAATTTAAACCAATTTCATTTTAAATTTTTTCATATAAAACTTTTTAAACAAATTTTGAAAAGTTGACGATTTAAAAATTTGATTATATAATAGCAGTGTAGTACGCTGAACCATTATTTTCCAATTTTTAATTACAGGAAGATAATGTTGTAAAAATATTACGAGGTGATTTGATGTTAAAAAGACTGAAAGGTAAGCTGGACGATGCGGTTAAGGATACAAACAAGAAAATTGCTTTGGTTCTTTCCGCCGCTGTTGTAACTGTTACGTGTTGCGGTTTTGCATATGCTGCACCAAACGAGGTTACAATTGTTGACTCGGACAGCACTCCCGTTCAGATTAAAACTACCGACACCAATGTTGGCAAGATTCTATCAAAGCAAGGTATTATTTTGAACGAGGGCGATCGCGTTAATTATGCATTAACTGATAATGTAAATGACAATGCGGTCATAAGAATTAAAAGAGCTATCTCGGTTGATATTTACCATATGGGTAAAACGAGAAGCTATGTAACAGCAGAAAACAATGTAGGAAAAATTCTTCAGGAAAACGGCATTAGTGTTACAGAAGAATGCACAGTTGTTCCCGCTGTTGATGAAAGTGTATCGGATGGCGACATAATTACGGTTATTGCTCGCGATGCACACGATATTACTGTTCAAGAAGAATTCGATTATTCAGTAATTGAAAACGAGAACATTGATTTAGCTCCCGGTGAAAGAGTTGTTATTCAGTCGGGACAGAAGGGTGTTAAAGAGTACACCTATCAGATTCGTTATCAGGACGGCGTTGAAGTTGACAGAGTTTTAGTGGATGAGGTTGTTCTCTCTGAGCCTGTTGATGAAATCGTTGAATATGGTCCGGAAAGTGTATGGGAGCTTGGCGTTATTCCGGCGAGCAGACCCACAAACTACAGCAGAATGGAAACATTTACTGCAACAGCGTATGATGCTTCTCCGGCAGATAACGGAAAGTGGGCAGGAAAAACTTCTACCGGGATGCCTTTAGTGTATGGCGTTGTGGCCGTTGATCCAAAAGTTATTCCTTACGGAACAAAAATGTATATTGAGTCAGCAGATGGTCAATATGTATACGGATATGCTATCGCAGGCGATTGCGGCGGAGCAATAAAGGGTAAAAAGGTAGACTTGTTCTTTGAATCAAGAAGTACCTGTTACCAATTCGGCAGAAGAGCGGTAAATATTTATTTTCTTGACTAATTAAATCAATACAAGACGGTTGTCGTTATATACGGCAGCCGTTTTTCGTTTTGGGTTGGTTTGTGTAAAGGGAGCTGTCAGCAATAGCAGGATGGGGCTTGGACATAAATATAAATAGTGCAATGAATATGATATAAACTACAAGATATAGGAGTAAAATAAAAAAGATAAAAAAATATGAAAAAAAGTGTTGACAAAAAGGGGATAAGGTGATATACTATCTAAGCTGTCGAA
>CACYTW010000056.1 GCA_902777435.1 uncultured Ruminococcus sp.
CCTAAAACACAGCAAAATCAAGCTGTGTTTCGGGAGATTTTCTTTGTTTTTAGAGGACTGTTTTGTGCAAATTGATATTTAAAAATCATTTTGCTACAGCCTTATTAGTTGACAATATTCGATGTGTATGTTAAAATAATTATGGTGGAAATATGTTAAAATAATTATGGTGGAAATCTGCTGTTTTACTGTTGAGTTTTGTCCAATTTTGTAAACAGTCAGACGGTTAAAAAGACGGTTGCCTTGTCATCTCGCTTGAGCGGAGAGGAGGCGAATGTATTGCTCTTGACGAGAAATCATTTCTCGGAGGGAGGTTGATACATATATCTTTTTCGATTTTTATTGGTATATGTACCATAATAGGTACTATTGCCGGTGTGGTATCGCTTTCGCTTTACTTACACGACAGAAAGAAAAAGTGAGCCGTCTGCTACAACCAGAACGGCTCACAGTGTTATGGTAAAACCATAACATATGTAAGTTAATTGGTACCGTGGCAACCGTTTTAGGTTTCCACTTATATTTTCTTTACTTATTATATCAAAATGCTTTATATTTTGTCAATAACATTTTGCAACAAAAATAATACATTATATTGCATTTTTGCCGCAAATTACACAGTATATTGATTGTTTTATTATGGAGTTATCAGAACGGAATAACTTCATTTTTGTATTAATACAGAGTTTTCAGGCATATACTTTAAGTGAAACGAGGTGTATATAAATGAAAATTTGGGTATTAAACAAGAAAACCTGTGCCTTAGCTATCATATGTTTTGTGTTGGGAATAGCTCTTCTTGCAATGGGAAGAAACGCGTCGGTAGCGGTATCGGGCAAACAAAAGGATTTACCCATTTACTGTGTTGATAAGGGTGACGAAAAAATAATGTCAATCAGCTTTGATGCGGCTTGGGGAAATGAAGATACTGAGGAATTGATAAAAATTTTAGGGCAATACAATGTTAAAGCCACATTTTTTGTTGTAGGCGATTGGGTTGATAAATATCCTGAATCGGTAAAAGCCTTATCCGATGCAGGACACGAGATTATGAACCACTCGAATACGCACCCTCATATGCCTGAATTGTCAGAGGATAAGATGAAGGAGCAAATTAACGAATGTAATAATAAAATTGAAGCAATAACGGGTGTACGACCGATTTTGTTCAGAGCGCCATATGGGGATTATAATAATGCAGTTGTCAAGACTGTTCGGGATTGCGGCTGTTATTGTATACAATGGTCTATTGACAGTCTTGATTGGAAGGACTTGTCACCTGATGAGATATATGAAAGAGTTATGAAAAAAGTTGCCCCCGGTGGAATAGCTCTTTTCCATAATGCAGCCAAAAATACACCTGCCGCACTGCCTAAAATACTTGAAAAGCTGAAAGCGGACGGATATGAGATTGTGCCTATATCCCAACTGATATATGCGGATAATTACGAAATTGATTTGACAGGTAAACAGATTTTAAAAAATGAAAATTAAACAGAGAATCACCCCGAGCATTTCTGCCCGGGGTGGGTTCCATATAAAAATATTTTATATGGGGAAATGAAAAAAAGAGTGTTAGTTAATTGTGGTATACATATATAATATACTATTTTAATGATTTTTTCAACATTAATTCTTGTTAAAATCGCAATAATTATAGAAAGCTTTTATGTGAAAAATAAACAAAAACCTAAACTTTATGCAATTTTTATTTTAAGAAATACCTTTTTGCCTTTCTTGATTACCATTTCGCCGTCTTTGAAGAAGTCTGAGTTAATGACTGCATCAACGGCAGTTACCTTTTCGCCGTTGATGGCAATACCGTTTTGTTGAACAAGACGTCTGCCCTCACTTTTGGAAGCGACTAAATTAACGCTTACGAGGAGGTCTAAAATGTTAATTCCGTTTTCTATATCCGATTTTGAAACAGTAGCGGACGGCATATTTGAAGTGTCGTTGCCACCTTTGAAAATAGCCATTGCGGCATCATTTGCTTTTTTGGCTTCTTCTTCGCCGTGAACCATCTTGGTAACTTCGTATGCCAATATGCATTTAACCTTGTTAAGCTCCTGACCTTCGAGTTTTTCATATTCAGCAATCTGTTCAAGCGGAAGGAAGGTAACGAGTTTTAAAAGTCTGATTACATCTTTATCGTCAACATTTCTCCAATACTGATAAAAGTCATAAGGCGAAACTTTTTCAGGGTCAAGCCAGAGAGCACCTTTTTCGGTTTTGCCCATCTTTTTGCCCTCGGAGGTTGTGAGCAGGGTAAATGTCATACCATATGCCTGCTTACCCTCTTTTTTACGTATTAATTCAATACCGCCGAGAATATTTGACCATTGGTCATCTCCGCCGAATTCCATAAGACAGCCGTAGTCCTTATTTAGCTTATAGAAGTCATAACCCTGCATTAACATATAGTTAAATTCAAGGAAGGTAAGACCTTTTTCCATTCTTGTTTTAAAGCATTCAGCCGTCAGCATTCTGTTTACCGAATAGTGAACACCAACCTCACGCAAGAAGTCAATGTAGTTCAAGCCCATAAGCCAATCTGCGTTATTGACCATAATCGCTTTATTGTCAGAAAAGTCAATAAACTTTGACATTTGAACTTTAAAGTTATCAGCGTTATTTTGGATAATCTCAGGTGTAATCATCGGCCGCATATCTGACTTACCTGTGGGGTCGCCGACCATTGTTGTGCCGCCGCCCAAAAGTATTATCGGTCTGTGACCTGCATTTTGCATATGCTTCATAACAACAAGCTGCATAAAGTGACCGATATGCAGACTGTCAGCCGTCGGGTCAAAACCAATGTAAAATGTGATTTTTTCTTCGCCTAATATTTTGCGGATTTCTTCTTCGTGTGTGCACTGTGCAATAAGTCCGCGTTCCTTTAATTCATCAAATACATTTTTCATATTTTTATCTCCTGTTATTAGTCTTATAAAGATTTGTTTTCGGTTTTATTAATAGAAATGCTTAAATCGTCAAGCTGTTGTTTGTCAACTACGTCAGGGGAGTTGACCATAAGTTCAGCGGCATTCTGAACCTTAGGAAAGGCGATAACATCTCTGATGCTGTCGCAGCCTGCCAAAATCATAACAAGTCTGTCAAGACCGTAAGCAAGTCCGCCGTGAGGAGGTGTTCCGTATTTGAACGCTTCCATCAAAAATCCAAATCTTTCCCACGCCTGTTCCTGAGTAAAGCCGAGAGCCTTAAACATTTTTTCCTGTAATTCTGAGTTGTAAATTCTCAGGCTGCCGCCGCCGATTTCGGTACCGTTTAAGATAATATCATAAGCCTTTGCTCTGACGGCACCGGGGTCTGTGTCGAGCTTTTCTATATCCTCGTCAAAGGGATGTGTGAACGGATGATGCATTGCTACATATCTGTCCTCCTCCTCAGAGTATTCAAGGAGAGGAAATTCAGTAACCCAAAGGAAATTGAATTTGTTTTTGTCTATCAGGTCAAACCTTCTTGCAACTTCAAGACGAAGGTTGCCGAGTGCATCATATACAACGCTGTCTTTGTCTGCGATAATCAAAATGCCGTCGCCAACCTTTGCGCCTGTTTTGGCGAGTATTGCATTTACGTCATCTTCGCTTAAGAATTTTGTGATTTGTGAACGGAGGTTTCCGTCCTCCACAACTATCCAAGCCATACCCTTTGCACGATAAGTCTTTACATATTCAGCTAAGGAGTCAAGTGTTTTACGTGTCAGCTTGTCGCCAAGACCTTCGGCTACAATACAGCGAACACTTCCACCGTTTGCAACTGCATCTGAGAACACCTTAAAACCGCAGTCTTTAACTTCTTCCGATATGTTTATAAATTCCATACCAAATCTCATATCAGGCTTGTCAGAACCAAATCTGTCCATAGCCTCACGATACGGCAGACGCAGGAAAGGAGTTTCAATATCTATATCAAGCGTTTCTTTGAAAACCCTCTTTAAAAAGCCTTCGTTGATATTGATTATTGTATCTACATCTATGAATGAAAGCTCCATATCAATCTGAGTAAATTCAGGCTGTCTGTCCGCCCTCAAATCCTCGTCTCTGAAACACTTTGCAATCTGGAAGTATCTGTCATATCCGCCGAGCATAAGAAGCTGTTTGTATATCTGCGGTGACTGAGGAAGTGCGTAAAAAGTGCCGGGATGCACACGGCTGGGTACAAGATAATCTCTGGCACCTTCAGGCGTACTCTTTGTCAAAATAGGAGTTTCTATTTCAAGAAAGCCGTTTTCGTCAAAGTAGTCCCGCGCAATCTTTGTTACCTTATGTCTGAGCATAAGATTTCTCTGCATATCAGGACGTCTGATATCAAGATATCTGTATTTAAGGCGCAAAGCGTCGTTTGTGTCAATGTTTTCTTCAATGTAAAACGGTGTTGTTTCTGCGGTGTTTAATACCCTTAGCTCAGAAACCAAAACCTCAACCTCACCTGTTGGCATATTGGGGTTTATGTTCTTCTCGGTACGCAACGCAACTGTACCGCAAACTGCGATTACATATTCGCTTTTAAGCTGTGTAGCCTTTTCAAATATTTCTAAATCAGTTTCATCATTGAATGAAAGCTGAATAATACCGCTTCTGTCTCTCAATGTGACGAAGTCAAGACCGCCCAAACGACGGTTTTTGGCAACCCAGCCGCAAAGAGTAACTTGCTCGCCCGCATTGTCTTTTCTGAGTGTACCGCACATATGTGTACGTCTAAGTCCCTCGATAGTTTCAAAATTCATTTTACTCTCCTCCGAATGTTACTTTATAATTTCAGCAAGCTTTTCAGCAGTTAATTCAACATCAAAGCTTTCGCCTGTTTCCATATTTTTAAGTTTTGCTGAATTGTTGTCTATTTCATCATCACCCAAAACTATGCTGTATTTCGAATTTAATTTGTTGGCAAACTTCATTTGTGCCTTAACACTTCTGCCGCAAAGGTCTCTCTCTGCCGCAATGTTTAGCTTTCTCAAGTCATAGACAAGCTTCTGTGCAAAGATGTCAGCCTTATCGCCTATGGAGGCTACAAAAATATCGGCGGCAGAATCATTGTCATCACATAAGCCCTGTGCCTTCATTATCATAATAAGACGCTCCAAGCCGACGGCAAAGCCGATACCTTCGGTGGGTTTTCCGCCGAGTTCTTCTATCAAGCCATTGTAACGGCCGCCACCGCATACGGTTGATTGAGCACCCAGGGCGTCAGACGTGATTTCAAATACTGTTCTTGTGTAGTAGTCAAGACCGCGAACAATATCGGGGTTTATCTCATATTCAATGCCCAATGCATCAAGATATGCTGTTGTCTTTTTAAAATGCTCTTTGCAATCATCACATAAATTATCAATCATTTTAGGTGCCTTTTCAGCTATCTTAGAGCATATTTCTGATTTACAATCGATAATTCGCATAGGATTTTTTTCAAGACGTGTTTTGCAGGTTTCGCAAAGTTCGTCTTTGTAATCCTCAAAATATGCCTTTAGCCTTTCGTTATATGCCTTTTTACAAACGGGGCATCCAATGCTGTTTAAGTTTAATTTAAGGTTCTTTACGCTTAGGCTTTCAAAGAAGGACATTGCAAGGGTAATAACTTCTGCATCAGTAGCGTCCGAGGTTCCTCCGAAACATTCTATGCCGAATTGATGGAACTCCCTGAGTCTGCCTGATTGAGGCTTTTCGTATCTGTAACAGGAAATCAGATAATACAGCTTTGTAGGCTGAGGGTTTGCATAAAAGGAGTTTTCGATAAAACTCCTCGCCAATGATGCAGTTCCCTCAGGTCTGAGCGTAATGCTTCTGCCGCCCTTGTCCTCAAATGTATACATTTCCTTTTGCACAACGTCGGTTGTATCACCTACACCTCTTTGGAAAAGAGAAGTGTCCTCAAAAACGGGTGTGCGTATTTCTTTAAAACCGTGAAGTCTGCAAACCTCGTGTGCGGCTTGTTCAATTTTTCTCCAAATCGGGCTGTCAGATGGAAGAATATCCTCTGTACCACGTGGTTTATTTATCATAATTAAAACTCCATTCTGTCTATAATAATTAACTGTTTTTACATATTTCGGCGATATATTCTAAAATTTCTTCTTTTCCGTTGCGTGTTTCCGACGAGAACGGAAAGAGAATAGAATTATCATCAAGCTCTAAAACCTGATAAATCTCTGTGAGATTTTTTTCAAGCTGAGATTTCTTTACCTTATCGATTTTGGTTGCAATAACGACGGGAGTGTAGCCGATAGACTTAATCCAATTCATCATTGTTAAATCGTCTTGTGAGGGCTTGTGGCGTGCATCTACAAGCTGAACAACTGCCGTCAGATTATACCTGTCGGTCAGGTATGTTTCAATCATACCGCTCCAACGGTCTCTTTCCGCTTTGGAAACTTTAGCATAACCATAGCCGGGCAAATCGACCAGGCGGTATATACCATCTATATCGTAAAAGTTTATTACAGCCGTCTTCCCGGGGGAACTGCTTGTCCTGGCAAGCTTTGCCCTGTTTGTCAGACAGTTTATCAGAGATGACTTACCCACGTTTGACCTTCCCACAAAAGCAATTTCAGGAACAAAAGTATCGGGATACTGCTCGGGCTTAACTGCTGTTGCAAGAAGTTTTGCGTTTACATAATCCATATTTTCACCATCGTTTATCAGTTTGTTTTGCAGACAGCTTTTTCTGCCGCGTCATTCTTTTCTATGTATGAAGCCGAATGTAGCTTCTTTGTCTTAGCACTTGTTGCCGTTAAAGCGTTTTCGATTACTTGTTCAATGCTGTCGGCAAATATAAATTCTATGTTATCTTTAACAACGTCAGGCAAATCGTTATAATCCTGAACATTCTCTTTGGGAATTATAATGCGTTTAATTCCAAGTCTGTATGCGGCAAGAGTTTTTTCCTTTAAACCGCCGATTGCAAGAACACGTCCGCGCAGTGTAATCTCGCCTGTCATTGCGGTGTCGTGACGTACTTTTCTGCCTGTCAGGGCAGAAATTACAGCCGTTGCAATTGTTATGCCTGCAGAAGGTCCGTCTTTGGGGACAGCACCCTCAGGCACGTGAATGTGTATGTCTGTGTTTTTATAAAAATCAGCATCAATATTCAGTGCAAAGGTGTTTGCTCTGACATAACTGTATGCCGCCGAGGCTGACTCCTTCATAACATCACCTAAGTTTCCCGTGAGTTCAAGTTTGCCCGTACCCGGCATAACATTTACCTCTATGCAGAGTGTATCTCCGCCAACTGCTGTCCAGGCAAGTCCCGTTGATACACCAATCATATCCTTTTTTAAACCCTCTCTTTGAATGTAATCGGGATTACCCAATATGTCGCATAGTGAGTTCTTGCTGATTGTGACAGAGGAGGTTGTTCCGTCTGAAATTCTGCGAGCCGTCTTTCTGCATATAGCCGAAATCTTGCGTTCCAGCTCTCTGACGCCAGCCTCTTTGGTATAGCCTTCAATAAGAGGTGCGTATGCCGATTCGGCAAATTTAAGTTGAGTAGATTTAAGTCCGTTGTACCTTCTCTGTTTAGGGATAAGATATTTTTTGGCTATTGCCTTTTTCTCCTCAAAGGTATAGCTTTCGGTTTCTATTATGTCCATTCTGTCAAGAAGAGGACGCGGTATTGTTTCAAGGCTGTTTGCCGTTGTAACAAACAATACGTCAGATAAGTCAAATGGGAGTTCAACAAAGTTGTCCCTAAAGTTTTTGTTTTGTTCAGGGTCCAAAACTTCGAGCATAGCAGAGGCAGGATCCCCTGTTATATCGTGGGACATTTTGTCGATTTCGTCGAAAAGTATCAATGGATTTGAAACATTGACTCTCTTTAACGCATCAATAATTCTGCCCGGCATTGCACCGATATATGTTTTGCGGTGACCGCGTATCTCAGCTTCGTTTTTAACGCCGCCAAGACTTATTCTAACATATTCTCTGCCAAGACTTTCGGCAAGTGATTTTGCAATAGATGTTTTACCTGTTCCCGGAGGTCCCACAAGACAGATTATACTGCTTTTGGGTTTTCCGCCCAATGAACGTACTGCTATATATTCAAGTATTCTCTCTTTGACCTTTGTAAGACCGAAGTGGTCGCGGTCAAGAATTGCAGAGGCACGATGAATATCCAAAATCTCTTCACTTGGCCGGTTCCAGGGCAGGTCGATTACTGTTTCAATATAGTTCTGAATAACGCCGTATTCCTGGGAATTGGGGTTGTTTCTGCGTAACCTTTCAAATTCATCATTCAGCTTATTCATAACAACTTCGGGAATGTTGCGGCCGCTCAGCTTGTCAATGTACTTGTTGATATCTGCTTCTGTTTCGTCGTCGCCCAATTCCTCGTGAATTACTTTGAGCTTTTCTCTCAGCATATATTCACGCTGGTTTTCGTCAATGTTCTTCTGAGTTTTTGCGGAAATGCTTTTCTCAAGTGAGATTATCTCAATCTCGGAGTGTATAATATCCGTCAGCTTGTCAAGTCTGATGTCGGCGTCAAGCTCATCAAGAACCGCCTGTTTGTATGCCGGTTTGAGGGGGAAGTTGGTGGCGATAACATCAGCTAACTCTCCCGACTCGTCAATGGCAAGCAGAGAGGTGACAACCTCAGGCGACAGTCTGTCATATACCGAGAGATAGTCCTCAACTAAGTTCATTGCCTTTCTGATAAGAACCTGAGATGCAAGCGTATCATATGAGTGCAAATCGTCTTTGCGTGATACGCTTACCTGTGCGTAATTGTCGCAGGGCGTATATGCTGAAATTGTACCTCTGTACAAGCCCTCAACAAGAATACGCAGATTTCCGTCGGGCAAATTAAGTATTTGGTGAATTTCGGCTATTGTACCCACCTTTGCCAGGTCTTCAAACTCGGGATCTTCAACAGTAATATCATTTTGATAGCACAAAAAAATCATTTTGTCATTATTCATCGCCTGCTTAACGGCGGCAATGGATTGAGGTCTGCCCACGTCAAAATGTATCACCATACCCGGAAACACGCTTATACCCCTGAGAGGAAGAAGCGGTAATGTATATTTAACTTTTCTCATATCAGAATATCATTCCTTTTTTATCATATCTAAATAATTATACTATTATATTTAAGAAATAGCAAGAACTTTTTACAAAAAACATAACTTATAAATTTTATGAAATAATGCTTATATTTGTGCAGTTAGAAAAATATTTTTGTACAAGAAATAAAAAATAAAATTTATATCTTGAATTGTATTGACTTTTGAGTTAAAATATTGTATTGTTAAAACTGTATGTTTGTCGAAAATAAGCATACAAAATAAATATAAAGATTGGGGGAAACCTTATTGGAGAATGTTATCAGCCTTAATGACATTGTAGTGTCTTTTGATGGCGAAACTGTATTAAATAATATCAATCTTGATATTAAGGATAAGGAATTTGTGACATTGCTCGGGCCGTCAGGGTGCGGTAAGACAACCACGCTCAGAATAATCGGCGGATTTATTCAGCCTGACAGCGGAGATGTTATGTTTGAAAATAAAAATATAACAAAACTGCCTCCGTACAGACGTAATGTCAATACTGTTTTTCAAAAGTATGCACTTTTTCCGCATCTCAACGTCTTTGAAAACGTTGCCTTCGGGTTGAGAGTCAGAAAGCTGCCCGAAAAGGAAATAAATAAAGCGGTTGCAGAGATGCTGGAACTCGTTAATCTCAAGGGCTTTGAGGAGAGAAACGTTCAAAATCTGTCGGGAGGTCAGCAACAGAGAGTTGCCATTGCCCGTGCTTTGATTAACAAGCCTAAGGTTCTGCTTCTGGACGAACCCCTTGGCGCGCTTGATTTAAAGCTGCGCAAAGAGATGCAGACAGAGCTTAAACGTATTCAGCAAAGCCTTGAAATTACATTTATTTATGTCACTCACGACCAAGAGGAAGCTCTCACAATGAGCGATACTGTTGTCGTGATGAAGGATGGTAACATTCAACAGATTGGAAGACCTGTTGATATATATAACGAACCTCAAAACGCCTTTGTTGCTGATTTTATCGGTGAAAGCAACATCATAGACGGAATTATGTTAAAGGACCGGCTTGTCGTAATTTGCGGACACGAATTTGAATGTGTTGACTCAGGCTTTGATGAAAAACAGCCTGTTGATGTTGTTATTCGTCCTGAGGATATTACTCTTACTGCAAACGCGGACGAGAAACTCCGTGGTGTTGTAAGGTCGGTTACATTTAAGGGCGTTCATTATGAGATGGTAGTTGACAGCTCTGACTTCAGTTGGCTTGTACATTCCACCAAGGCACCTGAGGTCGGTTCTGAGGTCGGTATTCTGTTCG
>CACYTW010000057.1 GCA_902777435.1 uncultured Ruminococcus sp.
AAAAATATTTTTAATTTAATATTTGTATTACATACAGGTGAGCCTGTATTACGCTGTCCCGTACAATATATACGAGGAGCGAATAAATGTTTGTGGCAAAATAAAAGGAGTTAAATTTTTTTGAAACTGTAAATTGATAGTTTAATAATATTAGTATAATTATTATTTATATAGTAATAATTATATTAATATTATCATATTTTTATTTATTTGTCAATATAATATAATTATATTGGGTGATTTTAATGAATATAGAATTTAAAGATTATTATATAAAAATAGGTTTAAAAATATCGTATTACAGAAAATTAAAATCTTTAACACAAGAACAACTTGCTGAAATATTAAATTGTGGAGTATCATTTATCGGACAAATTGAAGCTCCTAATATTTACAAAGCAATTTCTTTGGATACCTTGTTCAAAATTGCGAAGGCTCTTGAAGTACCGCCGTATAAATTACTTTATTTTGAGGACTGAGATTGCCTCGCCTTATTTGTGTAAGAGAGGTTAAATGCCGATGGCTCACGGGACAATGTGGGCATCGTCCCCTACGGTTTGCCGTTTCGCATATGATTAAAATCAAATATCGTAGGGCAGGGGCTTGCTCCTGCCGCCATTTCGGTTTGCCATTTTGGAGGTAATTAAAATCGGGTCGTAGGGCAGGAACAAGTCCCTGCCAACAATTCAATTGTTTTTCGGCAGGAGCAAGCCCCTGCCCTACAAAATATTATTTAAAAAATTTATTTCGGATTTATAATTTGTACCATAGGCAAGGGAGACTTTTCGATATACGACAAAAGGGCAGAAACAAAATCGTTTCTGCCCTTAAAAATTGTTTTTGTTTTACTTTATTCTGCCAAGCCTTCGGCGATGCCTAATATTATAATTCCGACAACGGCGATTACAATTGATGCGTAGTGCTTAAATGACAGTTTTTCTTTTAAGAAAATTCTGCTCCACAATACTGATGCAACACAGTATGCCGAGATGACAGGTGCGGCACCTACCGCATTTGCGGAAATTGCGTATATATAAGCGAACTGTCCTGCTGTTTCAAATATAGCGGCAATACCCTTTGGACTTTCCTGCTTAAGAGTGATTTTTTGCTTCTTAATGCCAAAAACATATATTGCGGCAACTATTGCCATAAACAAGAAGGTAAGCTCATAGGCTACATTTGCTGAGTCCTCGCTGAGATAGTGGAATATGTTGGGAAGAAAAGTGTTTCCCTCTTCCAGGATAACGCTGTCAAAGAATGTTCCGAGAGCGTCTATCAAGCAGTAAAGCAAAGGCAACAATATTGCAATAAAGCTCTTTGTGTACTTGACGTTTGCTTTTAGCTGTCTGAGTTGTTTTGATTCTTCATCCTCAAAATATTCGGTCAAGCCTAAAAGGATAACACCGACGCATACTATTACAACACCCACAGTAGATAAGGTGTCTAAGGATTGACCTAAGATAAAGAAACACATAATCGCCGCTATTGCACCTGAGGAATTGCATATAGGTGACGAAACAGAAAGCTCTATGTATCTGAGCCCTGCGTAACCCAATATCATTGACAGGATATACATAAGTGACGCGGGCAGATAATAGATGATATCTTTAAAAGTAATTTCTGTTCCCGTGAGAATTGAAAAGATAGCGTGAATACCCATAACCGTACCGACCGCAATAACCATTTTCCAATGGCTGTATTTGTCGGACGGCTTTGAACCGATTTTGCTGAACAAGTCAGATCCGCTCCAACATAGCAGAGCGATGAGTGCAAGAATTAACCACATAAATTGTCTCTCCCTTTGTGTTAAAATTTTGTAAAAAAATGCCTTGTCCATTATATCACAAAACTTTCAAAAAGAAAAGAAAAATTTTCCGTTTTAAGGCGGTTTTTTAAAAAAAATACTTGTTAAAAAAATGGGTTTGTGGTATAATTATATAGTAGAATTAGGTGTAAAAGGCACTTGTGTAATATGCGATTTAAGATGCACTTTTGATGATTATATAGACGATATGTTCATATCTTGCCCATAGGATATGACAGGGATTATAATTGTGGGCAGAAAGGCTTGGATTAATATGCGAATAATTTGTGAGCAGGAGATACTTGATGAAGCAGTATCTACTGTATCCCGTGCCGTATCAAGCAGAAGCAGTATTCCCGTATTGGAGGGGGTATGCATCAAGGCAACGGAGGACGGCAAAGTCAAATTAACGGGAAATGATATGGAAATCGGAATTGAGGCGGTTATCGATGCAGAGGTTATGCAGGCAGGTGAAATCGTTATTAATGCCAAAATGTTGGGAAGTATCATTCGCTCTCTTGTTTCAGGCTCTAAGGTCAGCATAGAAACAAACGAGAAAAATCAAACTCTTATCAAAAGCGGAGGAGCTAAGTTCGAGATAGCAGGCGTTGCGGCTGATGAGTTCCCTGATTTACCTGTTGTGGACCCTGAGTATACAATCAGTATTCCTGCAGGTATCTTAAAGGATATGATTGCAAAGACGGGCTTTGCGGTTGCTGTAACTGACAACAATCCTATTTTGACGGGATGCTTGCTTGAGATAAAAAAGAGCGGACTTTCTATGATTGCTCTTGACGGATACAGAATGGCTATGTGCAATACTGATATGCCTAACGACTTTGAAGAAAAGTCTATGATTATCCCGGAAAAATCTCTTTCTGAGTTGGGCAGAATTTTAAGTGATGCTGATGAGGAAATCAATATTACCGCAACTTCGAGAAATGCGATTTTTATGTTTGATAACTGTAAGCTTGTAACCCGATTGATTGAGGGCAACTATATAAACTATAACAGCGTAATACCTAAGGATTATTCTATTGAATTTACCTGCCCTGTTTCACAACTGAGAGAGTCAATACAGAGGGTGTCATTGATAATATTAAATGACGTTGTTAAAAGTCCTGTCCGCTTTAATATAGGTGACGGCAACATTAATATTTCCTGCTCTACATCTGCCGGAAATGTGGATGACAACATTCCCGTTGACGTAAACGATTTTGCTTTGGAAATCGGCTTTTACAACAGATATTTGCTTGAGGCGTTCAGGGTTATCGATACAGAAAATGTTAAACTTAAGTTTAATACGTCAACAAGTCCGCTTGTTATTACCCCTGAGGACGGAGATGACTTCTTATATCTCATTCTCCCTCTCAGACTGCACGCAGAATAATTATTATATAAGGAGTGGCTGCGTATGAAGGCTTTGCATCTCGGGCTTACAAATTTCAGAAATTACATACAGCAGGAGCTTACCTTTGGTGATGGCGTAAATGTCGTATATGGTGACAATGCCCAGGGTAAAACCAATATCCTGGAGGCAGTTTACTTCTTTGCTATGGGAAAGTCAATTCGTGCCAAAAGAGATATTGAGCTTATCAATCATAACGCGGACAGTGCAAAGATTTCCCTTGAATTTTCTGATAGTATGCGGACAAATATTTTGGAGGCGGAGCTATTCAGGGATAAGAGAAAGAAGATTACTGCAAATGAGGTTCCTATCAGAAAAAACAGTGAGCTTGTCAGAAGGTTCAATGTGGTTTACTTCGGACCTGAATACTTAGGGCTTGTCAAAGAGGGACCGAGCATCAGAAGAAAAAATCTTGATGTTCTTATAAGTCAGATTAAGCCCGGCTATATATCTTCTTTGACGGAGATGAAGAGAATAGTCGAGAGCAAAAACTCAATTTTAAAGATGGACAATCCCAATCTGACCTTGCTTGGAATTATGAATGAAAAGCTTGCGGCTATTTCGGCAAACATAATAATATATCGTTCTCTTTTTCTGGACAAGATAGAGAAGCTCGCACAAGAGATACAGAATGATATTTCAAACGGTGCCGAAAAGCTTGAAATGAAATATAAAAGCTGTATCGGCAATGTGTGCGGTATGGATTTAAAAGCAATAGAAGATGCAGTTATAAACAAGATAAACGATTCACAAAGCAGAGAATTAAATTTAAGGGAAACAGTTGTGGGACCTCACAGAGAGGATATTGAGTTTTTTGTAAACGGCTATGAGGCAAAGACATATGCTTCACAGGGTCAGCAAAAAACTATTGTTATGGCAGAAAAGCTTGCCGAGGTTGCTTTGATGAACTCTGAAACAGGAGATATGCCCGTTTTGCTTTTGGACGATATAATGAGTGAGTTTGACAAAAGCAGACGTGAATATATATTGGGTGACATAGGCAAGACGCAAATTATAATCACCTGTACAGATGTGGACGGCTTGAATGTACCTGAGGATACGTGCAGAATTTATGTTGAAAACGGCAGAGCAGAGGTTGTCTGACTGTTAAAAATGGAGGTTTTTCGGATGTATTTGCATCTTGGTAAAGGGATGGTTGTAAACACATCGGACATAATTGCGATTATGGACTTGGAAAGTACATCACATTCTGCTCATACACGTGACTTTTTAAAGATTGTCGAGGAGGAGGGGTTTGTCCGGAATGTTTCGGACGATATCCCAAAGTCCTTTATAATATGCGAAATAGATGGCCAATCGGTAGTGTATGTGACGAATATTTCGTCAAAGGCACTTGCCGGCAGGGCGGAAAAATACAGATAGGTTTTAAAATATAACTTGAAACGGAGTTGAGAATATTGGCAGAGGAACATATTACAAGCGTTCCCGTTGAGGGAGAATATGATGCCGAACAAATACAGGTATTAGAGGGGTTAGAGGCTGTTCGTAAGCGTCCCGGTATGTATATCGGCTCTACATCTGCAAGGGGTTTGCACCATCTTGTATACGAGATAGTGGATAATTCAATAGATGAGGCCCTTGCGGGATACTGTAAGCATATCAGGGTTGTTATTGAGAAGGATAATTCTGTTACTGTTACTGACGACGGCAGAGGTATTCCTACAGGCATTCACCCAAAAATGGGAATACCTGCGGTAGAGGTTGTATTTACAGTGCTTCACGCAGGCGGTAAGTTCGGCGGCGGCGGATATAAGGTTTCAGGCGGTCTGCACGGTGTTGGTGCATCCGTTGTTAATGCTTTGTCCGAATTTGTTGAGGTTGAGATTTCAAACGGCGAACACGTGTACTATCAGAGATACGAGAGAGGAAAAAGCTGCGGCCCTCTTAAAGAGATAGGCGATACGGACAAGACAGGCACCAAGGTTCATTTTAAGCCTGACGGCGAGATATTTGAAACTCTTGTATTCGACTTTGACACACTTCTTTTAAGGCTGAGAGAGCAGGCATTTTTAAATGCAGGTGTCAGAATTACTTTGGTTGATGACCGTGACGACGCTCCCGATAACAAAAAAGAAGAGGATATGATATACGAGGGCGGTATTCGCGAGTTCGTTTCATATATCAACAGAAATAAAGAGCCTATTCATTCTGAGGTTATATACGTGAACTCTGTCAGAGAAAATTCTGAGGCAGAGGTTGCTATTCAGTATAATGACGGCTATACAGAAAATATAATAAGTTTTGCCAACAACATTAACACCACCGAAGGCGGTACCCACGAAGTGGGCTTTAAGGCCGCATTGACAAAGGTTATCAATGACTATGCAAGAAAGTATAAATTCTTAAAAGAGAATGACGAAAACCTCAAGGGTGAAGATGTGCGTGAAGGCCTGTCGTGTGTAATCAGCGTTAAGGTTACAGAGGCTCAGTTTGAGGGACAGACAAAGACTAAACTTGGTAACAGCGAGATGCGTTCAATAGTTGAAAAGATGGTAAACGAAAAGCTTACCGAATTTTTTGAAGAAAATCCTGCTGTTGCAAAGACCATTGTTGACAAGTCTTTGACTGCGTCACGTGCCAGAGAGGCGGCAAAGCGTGCAAGAGAAAATACCAGAAGAAAGGGTGCACTTGAGAGTGCTTCTCTCCCAGGTAAGCTGGCGGATTGTTCGGACAAGGATAATACTTATACAGAAATTTACATTGTCGAGGGAGATTCTGCGGGCGGTTCCGCAAAGCAGGGCAGGGACAGACGTTTTCAGGCTATTCTGCCTCTTTGGGGAAAGATGTTAAATGTTGAAAAGGCAAGAGTGGACAAGGTGTACGGCAATGATAAGCTGACGCCTGTTATAACTGCGTTGGGAGCAGGCTTTGGCGAGGACTTTAATATCGAAAAACTGCGTTACGGCAAGATAGTTATTATGGCAGATGCCGACGTCGACGGTGCTCATATCAGAACGCTTTTGCTTACCTTCTTCTTTAGGTTTATGCGTCCGTTGATTGAGGAGGGGCACGTTTATATTGCACAGCCGCCTCTTTACAAGATAAGCCGTGGCAAAGTTCATAAGTACGCATATAGTGATGCCGAACTTCGTCAGGTATTGGACGAGATGGGCGAAGGCAAACAGCCGACCATACAGAGATATAAAGGTCTTGGTGAGATGAACCCTGAGCAGTTGTGGGAAACAACAATGGACCCTGAGAGAAGAGTTATGCTTAGAGTTGACCTTGAAGATGCAAGACAGGCTGATGAAACATTTACAATTCTGATGGGCGATAAGGTGGAGCCAAGACGTAAGTTTATTGAAGATTACTCATCAACTGTCAGAAACCTTGATATATAGAACGGAGGGAGAGTATGATAAAAATCGAAAAAGCCTCTGTTATGAATTTTGAGGGTGCAATCCGCGGTGCGAGAAATCCGCTGAGCAGTTGGGACAGAATTGACAGTTACTATGATGAAAACGGCAATTATATTTTGGGTGAAAATGATTTGTCTTTGGCAAAACGTCTTTGTAAAGCGGGAAGCGACCACAGAAAGTTTATCAGACAGATTTTGGTATCTGTTGATATTACTGCACCGTTGTATTGGTGGAAGGAATTTGACACATACAAGGTTGCTACGGTTGCAAACTCCACAAGTACAATGCATAAAATTCACAGCAAAAAGTTTGAGACTGAGGATTTTAGCTGTGATTGCCTGACAGAGGGCGGAATGAAGATGCTTGAACGTATGATTGAGTATCTTGAAGAATGCCGAAATAAGTTTATAGAAACAAAGGACAAAAAGTATTGGCTTGATATGATACAGTTATTGCCTGAGAGCTATAACCAAAAAAGAACCATTACTATGAATTATGAAAATCTGCTTAATATGTATTATGCCAGAAGAAATCATAAGCTGGCAGAATGGCACGTATACTGTGATTGGATATTGACTTTGCCGTACACAAAGGAACTTTTTTTGCAGGATACTGATGTATAGGTATTGACAAAGTATAAAAAATGTATTATTATAGTTATGATAATTTTAAGTGAGGTGAAACAAAATGGCTTATACAATAAATGATGATTGCATTAAGTGCGGTGCTTGTGCAGGTGAATGTCCTGTATCTTGTATTTCTGAAGGTGATGCTAAGTACGTTATCAACGCTGATGAATGTATCGAATGCGGTAGCTGTGCCAGCGTATGTCCTGTTGACGCACCTCAGGCGTAATGTGATTTTATTACAAAAATTAAGGGATTGTATCTATCCGTTTTTAATCGGTTTGATACAATCCCTTTTTTTGCTCTTTTTATTATTTTAATGCATGTGCGATAATTGATGACGCATCAATTCTTGTTAAGTCAGATGAAAAATTTTGCGTTGTCAAATTATCGGTCAAGCCGTTTGACGTTGCCGCCGAAATAAACCCGTCAGGGTATGCGGCATTTGTGCTTGCCATTCCTTTGGTAACAGTAACAATTTTAAAGGCTTGCTCAACTGTTACGTTTTCATCAGGAGCAAATAGGTTATCTCCTACTCCCGATATTGCACCTGTGAGGGTGCAGGCATTGATATATTTAGACGCCCAATGGTCATATGCGTCGTCAAAGGAGCAAAATTCGTCAGATTGATATTCCATCATTCTGCATATCATTGTTGCAAACTCCGCACGTGTTATGGTTGCGTTTGGTCTGAAAGTTTTATCCTCGTAGCCTGTAATTATGCCTCTGTTGTATACCTCGGTGAGTGCGTTCTTCTGATTGTCATTTATGGCATTTATGTCATAGAAAAGTGCATTTTCGTCACCGCCTGACGTCACAGTATATTCTCTGTCAATGACGGAGCCGTTGTTACCTGTTGCGGTAATACGCAATGTACCTGATGTGTCAGGGAGTGTAATGGTATAAGGTGCCTCTTTGGAGGAACTGAGCCATTGTCCGTTTAAATAATAATCAACAGTTATATTATCTGCACCGTAAAGATGTGGATATACGCTAACTTTTGTTTCGCTGTCAATATTTAGCTGATTATTAATATGCTCAAAGTATACTTCTGATTTTGTGTTGTTGTTATGTATTAGCCAAGGGCTTTTGCAAACTGATGTGTACGCATTTGTAAGCTCTGAGGAGCTGTCTAAGTCATACCAATTTGCCTCGTGGTCAATCTTTTTGTTGAAGTATGCAATGAGCTTAACCTGTGGATATACCATTGGAATATACGAGTATATCTCTTTGAGCCTGGTTACCGCCCAATCGTGATGTATTTCTGAAATTTCGCCTTTTGTGGAATAAGCAGCACCGCATTCTGATATTATGATAGGCTTTCTGTCGCCGTATTTGTTTACAAAATCCTTTATCATTAAAACGGGGTCAGCGCTGTAACCCGTTTTAAAGCATATCTCGTTAAATTCTTCAACGCCCTCCCATCTTCTGCCTTCAAAGTATTTGTTGCAGTAGATTGTAATTCCCGCATAGTCAACGCAATCATCGCCGGGATAGAAGTCATCTGATGAATATGGACGGCTTTCACTTTTCCAAGGGTCAGTATGTGCAACACTCCAAACAACGCTGACGTTTGGTAAATAACGTACAGAATTTGCAATTGAGTTAAATGCCGTTTTAAATTCGTCGGGAGTGCATTGGTTTCCCCATATGTTGACTTCTGCACCTATTCTTAAAAATACAGGAACATCACTATACTGCCATAAGATGTTTTTGAGTTCGGATATGTAAGAATCTGATGCAGATATTGTTCTTGCATCACTTCCCTGATTTGGGAAGTTAAGTGCAAGTTCAATAGCCTTTCCCTCTTGTTGTGCTTTTTTAAATATAACCTTTGCCCAATCAAATTCGTCAGAATATCCGTATTCAAGATACAGAAGAATCATAGACTCATTACCTTTGGAGCTTTCGCTGACCTGACCATAGAGGACTCCGTCAGGCTCGTTTTTTGCACCATAGTATTTTTGGTTCTGTGGTGTTTGTTTGTATAATTCAAGTGCGGACGGAAGCTGTTTTTGAAATTCTTCGGCTATTCTTACGCCGTCTGCCCAACCGAGTTTTCTGCCATATGGTGCATAAATACCGAAATATTTAGCCGCATTTGCATAGTCGCCGATAAAGTAGTAGGCAAAGGCGGTTTCATATGCCCTTGAACCCACAATATTGTCAGTTTGTTCATTGCTTGGCTCAGCAGAGATAAGGTCGACTATCTGACTGCCGTATTCGGCAATTTTGGGATAGTCCTTTGCTTGCAGACTCATATCATAGCCGTCGTTGAGTGCCCAGAAGCTATGAGGTAATTCATAGGCATATGTGGGCAGATACGCTGACATCATCAATATTGAGATTATAATTGCTGTTAATTTTTTAATCATTCAAATTCTCCTCACATATTATATCGTTTACTTTCTCATTGGTACACATATCTATTTTTCTTGTATTGAGGTGTATTCTTTCCGATCCCATTAATCTTTGTCACTTTCTAAACACAAATAAATACTCATGAGCAATTAATAAAAAATTATATTTCACACTATTTGTTTTCCAATAGCCTGTTGCTTTGCAGTTGTGTTGCTCTTTGATAATCAATTCTTTAAGTTTAAATCCTGACTCTTGAAAGATATTCATTACATCGAACGACATAGGTATCATATGTCCTTTTTGTCTTGTATCACCCATAAGAATAGCACAAAACTTATCTTTTTTCAGAACACGGTAGCTTTCAGCCGCAACTTTTTTCATTTCTTCGAGAAAATCCTTAACCTTTAATTGTGATAAATCCCCCTTAATACCATCACTGTATTTAATAATATCAGCATACGGTGGATGTGTGCATATCAAATCAATACTTTCGTCAGAAACAAAATCAAGATTTCTTGCATCACCTTTTTTGATATAAACTTTACCTTTTGCGGGCTCATAATCAAATGCTGTCTTTTCTCTGCACCGTTCAAGAGCAGCATCGTTTATATCCACGCCGATTATATCTCTGTTTAAGAGTTTTGCTTCAACAAGTGTTGTGCCCCCACCGGCAAACTGATCGAGTATCAAATCGCCCTCTCGTGAGTA
>CACYTW010000058.1 GCA_902777435.1 uncultured Ruminococcus sp.
CGGAGGATGCAGATAGGCTGACGCCTATCAAAGACGACAAGCCGAAAGATGCCTAAATTAATTGTTTTTGGCAGGTTCGGATTTGTACTTTCACCCTAAGGAGAGTATAAGAGTATATATGATTAAAATTTTATTTGTCTGCCACGGCAATATATGCAGAAGTCCAATGGCGGAATTTGTGATGAAGGATTTGATAAATAAAAAGGGAGCAGCAGGTCAATTTGAAATAGCATCTGCGGCAACCAGCACTGAGGAAATCGGTAATTCCGTATATCCGCCTGCAAAAAGAAAGCTTAAGGAGCACGGCATAAGCTGTGCGGGCAAAACTGCACGTCAAATGACGAGAGAAGATTATTTATATTATGATTATATTATTGCAATGGACAAATTCAATATTAAGAATATGACAAGATTTGTAGGGAATGATACTGATAACAAGGTTTCACTTTTGATGGATTATACAAGCCGCCCGGGTGATGTGGCAGATCCGTGGTATACGGGAGATTTTGACACAACGTGGAATGATGTATATGAGGGATGTCTTGGTATATTAAAAAAACTGAATGAACAAATATAACAGTGTGTAGGGGACGATGCCTACATCGTCCCGAAAAGCCCAACTGCAATGAAAAAATTATTTTGAAATTCACCTTTTACAAACGTCTAAAATATTACAGAGATAGGAGGAGGCGTAAAATGGAAAACAGAATATATTTGTGTATTGATTTAAAGTCATTTTATGCCTCGGTTGAGTGTGTCGAAAGAGGTTTGGACCCACTTGTGACAAATCTTGTGGTCGCCGATCCGGGCAGGACAGAGAAAACTATCTGTTTGGCAGTTACGCCGTCGCTTAAGGCATACGGAATTTCGGGCAGAGCAAGACTGTTTGAGGTAGTGCAGCGTGTAAAGGAAATCAACTCAAAGCGAAAAAGAGCAATAAATTTCAGAAGTTTTACGGGCAAGTCATATGACAGCACAGAACTGAAAGACATACCTGAATTGGAGCTTGATTATATAGTTGCACCGCCAAGAATGGCTTTTTATATGGAGTACAGCACACGTATATATGAGATTTATCTTAAGTATATTGCCCACGAGGATATTCACGTATATTCCATAGACGAAGTCTTTATAGATTTAACAAAATATTTAAAGATGTATAAAAAGACAGCACGTGAGATAGCGATTATGATAATAAGAGATGTTCTGTCTAAAACGGGAATAACCGCAACGGCAGGAATAGGCACGAATATGTATTTGGCAAAGGTTGCTATGGATATAGAGGCAAAGCATACAGAGCCTGACGAGTATGGTGTCAGAATTGCCGAGCTTGATGAGATGAGTTACCGCAAAAAGCTGTGGAATCACAAACCGATAACAGATTTTTGGCGTGTGGGACCCGGCTATGCAAAAAAGCTTGAAGCGGCAGGTATCTACACTATGGGTGACGTGGCAAAATGTTCGGTGGGCAAAAAGAATAATATATATAATGAGGAGTTGCTTTACAAAATGTTTGGCGTAAATGCCGAGCTTTTAATAGACCACGCCTGGGGTTGGGAGCCTTGCACCATAGAAGATGTAAAGGCATACAAGCCGGAAACTAACAGCATAAGCTCAGGACAAGTTCTGAAAGAACCATATGAGTTTGAAAAAGCCAAGCTGGTAATTCGTGAGATGGCTGAACTGTTATCGCTGAGTTTGGTCGAAAAATGCATTGTTACAAACCAAATTGTAATAGATGTGGGATATGACATAGAAAACCTGACAAATCCAAAAATAAGAAATAAATACAAAGGCGAGTCAAAGGTTGACCGCTACGGCAGGGCTGTGCCAAAGCATTCCACAGGCAGAAAAAGCCTTGCAAGATATACGTCGTCAGCTAAAAAGCTGACCGAGGCGGTGAGTGAGCTTTTTGATGAGAAGGTCAACAAAGACCTTCTTGTGCGGAGAATGACAATAACAGCCAATAATGTTATTCTTGAAAAAGATGTCAAGCCTGAGAAAGAATACAGACAGCTTGATTTCTTTACTGATTATGATAAACTTAGCAAGGAAGAGGAGCGGGAAGAAAATAATCTCAAGCGTGAGCGGAATATTCAGAGGGCAATTGTTAAAATAAAAAGGCGATACGGCAAAAATGCTGTTGTTAAGGGAATGAATCTTCAGGAGGGAGCAACCGCAATGGAGAGAAACAATCAGATAGGAGGGCATAAGGCGTGACGGACTTACATGATTACAGCGATATTATAGATTTGCCTCATCACATTTCAACTGAGCATCCGCAAATGAAAATAGGTGACAGAGCCGCTCAGTTTGCACCCTTTGCCGCCTTGACGGGACACAATGACGCCATAGAGGAAACGGCACGCATAACGGACGGCAAGCCTGAACTCAGTGAATATGAACTTGAAATATTGAATGATAAGTTTAAAATTATCAGCGAGAATATCCACAAGCAAAAGGAGATAACAGTTTCATATTTTGTGCCCGATATCCGTAAAGAAGGCGGAAGAATTGAAACATATACAGGCATAATACGAAGAATAGATGAAGTTGAAAAGAAAATTATTTTTGATGACGGCAAGGAAGTATTTATCGAAATGATAACGGACTTAGATACTTCAAAATTGTTGGAGAATAAAACATAAACCGATATCTCACAAACGAGCGATTCGTGAATCGCCCCTACGGTTACGCAAGGGAGCATTTGGTTATGCAGCATCTCTGCCGATTACATTGTAGGGGACGATGCCCACATCGTCCCGTAGATGCAAACAAGGGAGCCGTCAATTAATTCTTTTTAAGCAGAGGACTTAAACGCTTATAAAGCACATATGTCAACAGCGAAATTACAATTCCCTTGCACAGATTAAACGGCGTAATCAATTTAAGTACAAGAGAGAGCTTTGCGTTAAAATCTGCGGCAGGCATATATAGAGGAAGCAAAATAAGCAAATTGGTAACAATGCCTGTGACAGTAGCCGCGAGAATTCCTGCCGTCATACCTGTCAAAGCGCCTTTGCGTGTGCGGTTGTTCTTGTAGATTATTCCTGCACAGAATACAAAAATTCCGTTTACGATAAAATTGGCAAGCTCACCCACAAAGCCTGTTGAGGTAAAGCCGCAATGCAGAAGATTCTTTATAAGTTCTGTCACCACACCGGAGAGAGGTCCGTAGGCAAAAGCCACAATAAGGGGTGGCAGGTCGGAGAGTTCAATTTCCAAAAAGCCTCCTACCTTCAGACCCACAATGCTTCCGAGCATTTGTAAAAGAAATGCCAAAGCGGCGGCAACGGCAGTAAATGCAAGTGTTTTTGTGCTAAAATTATTTTTCATAGTTGGTCTCCTTTCGGTATTGGTATTGATTTATTGTATGAAATATAAAAATGCCGCCACATAAATATGCGGGGCATTTAAAAAGTAATTATATTCTCTCATCCAGACTTTAACTGTCGGCTTTGGAATTACACCAAATCAGCATAAATATAAATGCTCGCGGGCTATACCGCCGGTACGGAATTACACCGTCCCCGAATAAATTATTAATACTCTGTTTAATTTTCGTTTTCTTTCTTTTCAGGAACGCCATATTTACTTGAGGTCATTGCCTCGCGTTTAACTTCGGTCCCATTTTCATATACTACCCTTGTAACGTAATATATATCATTTTTACTGCTTCTGACTATCTCAACTTTAACATTGTTTGGGTTGTAGCCCATAATTGTAAATGTCAAAACGCCGTTGTTGGCTGATGCATTTATTTTTATTGGATATGCTGTGCTGTTCTTAAACCGAAAATCAAGAATGCCCTCAGCTATGGTCGCATCGAGTCCGGGAGGTAAATAGGACACCTTAAGCGAGTGGTTATGTCGTTCTAAAATTTCTAAGTTGGCATAAAGCGCTGCAACGTATAAGGTTGATGATGGCTGGCATATACCGCCGCCCACTCCGCTTTCAACCTTATTGCCGACATATACAGGTGCAGCCATATATCCGTTTTGTGAGTTCCTCGGCAGAATAGTCTTATCATAAGAAAATTCTTCGCCTGGCATTAACTCTGTTCCGTTTATTCTTGAAGCGGCAAGTTTGACATTATTTGCACGGGCGGCAGAGCTTCCGCCGAAGTTTGTGCTGTATGTGCTGAGCTGATTGCTGTACAGAATTTCGGACAGATATTGTGATGTTGTTTCGGGTTGTGTTATTATTGCATCAATATCTATTGTGTTGGTCTCCGAAGTTTTTAATTCCTCCAAAGCATCTTTTACAACCTTGCGGTCAACTTGGACATTTGCCTTTGACGGATTAACTATGATTTTTCCGTCTGTTTTTTCATAATATGAATTTTCTGCATCAGAGGTCAGCCACTTGTAAAATACATCAAAATCTAATGGGTCCGGCTCTGTTGATTTCGGAACCAAATCTATACTCGAAAACAGCATAGTTTTAATTTGTTTTTCGGCTTCATTGGCTGCGGCTTGTCTGTCGGCTTTTAGTCCTTTTACGGGACCGATTACGGTAACTTTGTTTTCGCCTATGATAAAGGTGTGACCGACAGGTTCTGTTTCGTGTTCAGATGTAACCTTGTTAAAGGCATCTGCAAGGACATTTGTGTCATACGAGATTACAGGCTCATATACCGCAGGTTCAGAAAATCTTTTCAGAAAGGCAACTGTGTTTAAAATGAAGTTACTGTCCTTCCCTGAGGTGATGACCTTGTCGGCAGTAGCCTTATTATCGTATTGAACATTGAGGGAATTTACATTTAATAAAAGGTCTGTTCCCGCACAGTTCAGTAAAATTGATGCATCTTTAACTTTATCGGTTGTATATGTTTCGGACAGATATTGATTTAAATCTGCCTCTGACATATCGCTGACGTTAGTGTCTAAAATATAAGTGTTTGGATATATTTTGCTGTAATTATTAGCGTAGACTGCGGTAAATATAAAAGTTGCAACGACAATAACAGCAAGACAAAGCAATGCAGATAACATATACCCCTTTTGCTTTTGAGGGGCGTGCTTTGGAACAATTTTTGTTTTTTTATTTTTGTTGTCTGATGCAGAACCGCGAACGGTTTTAGCGTTTGGCATATTTATATTCACCTCTGAACGTCGCCGAAATAGATAATTGTAATTAGTTTATCACAAAATAGATTAAAAAGCAATAATATGTTGAAGTTTGTAATATAAATTTAAACCATTTTTGGTGATATATTCGAATCTTTAATATATATTGTAAATATAAGTTCTTTATGCATAAAAATAAGGGAATGCAGACCGCATTCCCGATTTTGTTGCTAATTTTTTGAGCGTTTTCTAAGATAGGACAAGATAATAACGCCTGTGATTAATATGCATACCGATAAAATCTGAGATACTCTGACAGGTCCTAAGAAAAGTGAATCTGCACGTAATCCCTCAATAAATGACCGACCCAAACCATACCATATCATATATGCACAGAACAGCTCTCCGTCTGCCTTTTTGTACCTTTTGTATACTAAAAGTACAATTATGCCGAGAGCGTTCCATAGTGATTCGTACAAGAATGTCGGGTGAACCATATTTGCGATTTGCCTGCCGTTTGAGGTAACGCACATTGCCCAAGGGAGTGTGGTGGCAGAGCCGAAGGCTTCGCCGTTTACAAAGTTTCCCCATCTGCCGATAGATTGACCTATTAACAAGCCTACTGCCAACATATCAAGCACGATACCGATTTTTATTTTCTTTTTGGTGCAGTAGATAATAACTGTGAGGGCGGCACCTATTATACCGCCATATATGGCAAGTCCGCCGCTGCGGATATCAATTACGGAGGCGATATCGTCTTTGTACAAATCCCAACTGAAAATTACATAATACAGCCTTGCACATATAATGGCAACAGGAATTGCAATTATCAGCATATTAAAGAAGTCATCTGTATTAAAATTAATACGCTTACATTCATTATAACCATATATGACAGCGAGAATCAGACCTGCCGAAATTATAACGCCATACCAATAGACAGAGAAATTTCCTATGGTAAACATTGCCCGATTTATATTAAACTCTAAACCAAGGCTTGGAAAGGTGATAATGTTATTCATAATTAAATCTCCGTATTTGACGACTTTACAACGGATAAAACGCAGTTTGAGGTATCAAAATGTGTTTTTAATCTGTTCATTACATCGCTGTAAGTAACAGTTTTAACAACCTCTCTGAATTCGAGGGGATTCTGACCGTTTATTATGCTTCTTATAAATGCGTTACCCATAGCCTCCAAATTATTAAATAATTTAATGTCCTGTGAAACAAGAACCTTCTTTGCACGTTCAAACGAACTTTCAGGAATTCCGTTTTCGATATAGTAATTGATTTTATCTTTAATTATTTCATACACCTTTTTGGGATTTGATGATTCTCCGCCGAGAAGGGTAAAACCATATTGCTTTTGAATATCTGCCTCTGTGCCAAATGTGCCGTTAATCAATCCGCTTTCGTACAGTTCGAGGTACAAGTCACTGCTCTTGCCAAATAGTGCTTCAAGGATAATCTCTGTTGCAATCTCTTTTTTAAGCAGTTCGTCACCGCTCATATCAGGTTGGTTGTCCTTAAAGCCTATTCTGAACATAGGCTGTGAAACAGTAAGATTTTCCTCTATATACTCCTGAACGCGTGAATTCGGCTCGGTTGGCGTATAACGCTTTATTTCGCCTAAACTGCCTTCGGCTGAAACGCATTTATCAACGTATTTAAGTGCCTCGTTTATATCTATGTCACCCACCATTACAAGAACCATATTGGATGGGTTATAGAAGGTGTTATAGCATTTATACAATATCTCAGGTGTGATATGAGAGATACTCTCAACTGTTCCTGCAATATCAATTTTTACAGGGTTTTCGTGGAACATTGCACGCAGGGTGTTGAAGAAGACACGCCATTCAGGTTCGTCATCATACATTTTTATTTCCTGACCGATTATACCTTGCTCCTTGGCGACATTCTCGTCTGTAAAATACGGCTTGTTGACAAAGTCTAAAAGTATTTCAAGGTTTTCGTAGAACTTATCCGTACACGCAAACAGATATGCTGTCATATCAAAAGAGGTAAAGGCATTGCTTGATGCACCTGTTTCGGCAAAGCGGTCAAAGGCGTTACTGCCGTCCTCTTCTTCAAATAACTTGTGTTCAAGATAGTGTGCAATTCCGTCGGGAACAGTAATCATATCTTTTTCACCGGGAACAGTAAAGGTGTTGTTTAAAGAGCCGTATTCTGTGCCGTAGATTGCATAATATTTGTTAAAGCCTTTTTTGGGAAATACATAAACTTTAAGTCCGCTTTTGTGAACAACATACTGCATTTCCTCGCATAGCTCTGAATTAACTGATTTAATTATATTCATAGGTTTGCCGCCTCCTTGCCTTTTAAGAAGTATATTGTGTCAAACTTGACCTTTTTCATAACAGAGATAATATCGTCTTTTGTTACAGCCCCAATTCCATTTAGCAGATCTGATATGTTTTGGTTTGTTCCCATAATCGTCTGACTCAGCCAATAGTCCTCCATACGCTTCAGACTGTCCTCCATAGCGGTATATGCGTTATGCATATAATTTTTTGCCGCATTTATCTCGCTGTCCTCAATTTCTCCGTTAATCATTTTGTTGAACTGAACCATTATCTCGTCATAAGCCTTTTGATAGTTCTCGGTCTGTATGCCTGAGCTTATCATCATATAGCCGTCAAAACGAGCGGTTCTGGAAAAGGCGTAGTATGCCAGACTCAATTTTTCGCGGACATTGTTAAACAGCTTTGAAAAAGGTGTTCCGCCAAATATGCTGTTGGCGAGGATAAGCGAATAATATTCATCAGAGGTAGGCTCAACATTGCAGATTAAACCCATACACAGTTTGCTTTGAACAACGTCTGCCTCCTCATTAATTTTTTGCATAGCATCTCTTTTGTATTCTTTAATGCCGGGCAGTATATACTCGGCATCTCTCGATTTGAACAACGAGCCCAAAATCCTTGTTATATCATTTATAGTTTGTTCGTTTGCGGTGCCTGATACAAAGATGTCGACCTTCGCCGTGTTTAATACATCTGTATAAAAATCATATAAGTTTTGGGGTGTAATGTCATCTAAGTCCTCTTCATAGCCCACTTCAAACATTCCGCAGCCGTTTTTGCCGAACATCGCCTCACGGCACTTAAATTCGGCATATTCCTTTTTGTCGTTATACAGACTTTGGATTGCGTTCCTTAAATTTACCTTCTCGCTTTCGGTATAAGACTTGTCAAAACCGCCGTTTTCCGTTAGCGGTGAGAAGATAATTTCTTTAAGAAATTCCGCAACGGGCACTGTCAGATTTTCGCCAACATATTTATCGGATATATACTCTGTTGTAAAAAACAATACTTCGCCATCGCCCTTGGTGCGAACCCCTGCACTTGCTGAGGCACTGTACATATCGTCAAGACGACGGGATATATCCTTTAGTGTAGGATAGGCGGTACAGCCTCTTTTTAGTACAGATGGCAGAAGTGCCGCCTTTGTGATGGTTTCTCTTTTAAGTGGAATATACAAGTAGACGCTTAAAAGATTTGTTTTGAATTTAGGTGCTTCTATAACGTGAATATCGACACCTTTTTTTAAATTTATGCTCTTCAAGCTAAAGACTCCTTTGCAAGTTTTTTTAATTGTTATCCCTTTGTGAGGATTTATTCATATTTTTTTGCTCTATGATATCGGAGATAATGTTTTTAAGAAGTGCGACAACGGGAACACCGATAAACATTCCGATAACACCGAAAAGTCCGCCGCCCAGGATAACACCGAAAATAACCCAAAGAGGTTTTATGGACAGCTGACTTGCAACAAGACGAGGCTGTATAATATTGGCGTCGAGCTGTTGCAGAACGATAAGAACGACGACTAAAATCACAGCACTCATAAACCCGTTGGTCACCAATGTTATAAGGGCCGAAATCAAGACCGCTATAAAGGCACCGAAGTACGGTATAAGGTTAAAGCTCCCTACCATCAAGGCGATTACTGCGGCGTACTCATTCTTCATTATGGTGAGAGCGATTAAGCAAAGTATAAACACTATGCAGGCATCAAGCAACTGACAGCCGATATATCTGTTTATAAAATCGGCAACAGAACTGCAATAAAAGTGCAGGCTTTTTCTGAATTTATCGGGCAGTACAAGTCTTGCAAAACGCATATAACTTCTCTTTATCTGACTTCTGTCGAGCAGGATGTATACAGATATAATAATGCCAAGCAAGACGTGAAACATTGTTGTGCCGAAATTCATTATGCCCTTTGCGTACTTATTCATATTCCTGAGTTCAAAGGAATCGAGAATGTTATTTAAAATTGCCATATTGTTATTCAGTATATCCGATAGATTGAAGTTATCGGGGAATAAGCGGAGTGACTCAATCCACTCGGTAAGAGAGGCAAACATAGAAGGTGCTTGCTCTATGAACCTTGATATGCTGTCAACAAGCTGAGGTATTATTGCTGTCATAATTAAAGACATTGCTGCAAACACTATTACAAACACGGCAAGGACAGATAGTCCGCGTCGATGCCTTTTGAGAAAAATAACATTTGTCTTTTTTAATAAATGTTCTATCCTTTTGCACAGAGGAAGAAGTACAAAGGCAATTGCAGCACCTATGAAAAACGGGGTCAAAAGGGCATAAATATTGGCGATAAAGTCTATTACATAACCGAAGTTATCAAAGGTTTTATAGACGATTATAACTGCGACCGCCAACACAAATATACCTAAATACTTTTTTATATCATTAAATTTCAATGCAACCAGCTCCTTGTGAGGTTATTATACCACAAAAAACCATAATAGTAAACAATATTTTCTGAAAATAACCTACAAAAACAGTAGATTTAAATGATAAACCATTGACACATCTGTATTTGAGTGTTATCATAATATAGGGTGAAAGTATAAAACCGAACCGTGATTTTGAAAGGTAAATTTACGTTTTATCTGCGTTAAAATACTCGGCAATCCGTCAGGATTACCTCCGCTTTCGCCTTGATAAACCAAAA
>CACYTW010000059.1 GCA_902777435.1 uncultured Ruminococcus sp.
CACAGGAAAAAGATTTTTTTGAGTCAGTTTCGTTTGGTTGCAAAATGTTTACGGAAAACAACCCTGCATGCGCAATCGAATGGAGAAAACATCTTTAAGCAGAACAAAGATGTACGATAGTATAATTCAGTCAATAGGGGGCTTAACAATGCCCTTGCAGAATTTTTTGATACAAAAGAAAATGCACGGAATGTTGATGAGTTTGAACTTGTAGAGGAACATATACACATATATTCAGTAATATTCGGGAATTATGCAATAAGCTTAAAAAGGAGACTAACTAAAATAATGAGAAAGAGAAATAAGACGTGGATAACTTCAGCGCATCAAGGCTTTGTGGATGAAAATTTACATTCAAACACGTTGGCTGCATATGAGCTTGCTGCAAAAAAGGGAGCCGATATGATAGAAACAGATGCAAGAATGACAAAGGATGGAGTTTTAATTGTAAATCATGATGCAGATGTCAAGGGGTATGATGAATTCGGCAATGAAGTCAAATTTGTGATTTCAGAAACCGATTATTCAGTTATCAGGAGTATAAGCTTACTTAAGGAAAGGGTTGAGGAAAATAGAATTCCTACACTTAAGGAGGCTCTGCATCTTGCATATTTTACGGGAATGTGTATAAATATTGACTTAAAAGAAGGTTTAACAAATGCTGAAAGGATAGCAAAGCTGGTTGTCAGTATGGGTATGCGCGGCAGAACGGTTTATGCAACAAACGGTGCCGGTGCAGAGGCTATTAATTTGATTCTTTCAATAGACCCGCAGGCAAGATTTATTGATACAAAGCAAAATTATACAAAAGAGGCGTTAAAATCAGTTGAGGATTATCAGGGGAAATGCTATGTATATACCTGGGATTTTTCAGATGAGAACATAGAGGATATAAGGAACAGCGGCTGTATGTTGGCTACTATATCTTTGAATGAGGAGAATGCAAAAGAAGCATTCAGGCATCATCCCGATATGGCGGAGTATCCTCATACAAGCGATTTTGAAAAAATTGAAACAGAATTAAGCAACTGATAGGAAAAAGATACTGATTATTTTGGTAAGGTTGTAACTCAAGCGGTATATGTAATTGTAGCAAATCGTACTGATTTACATTTTATAATTTTAGATAAGCAAAATGACGAACCCCGCTAAAGAGGTTCGTCATTTAATATTTTGGAGTTCTTATCTTAACTGCTTAAAGTATCAGGGATTATTTGTTGAAAATATCTTCCTGATTGATAACAGGAATATTTGCAGCGATGAGAGCTTTTGTTGCTTTGTTGTTATCGTCAACTCTGAAAATCATATAGGCTTTATTTTCAACTGTTGACATAAATGCATAAGTGTATTCAACACTTATGTCGCTTTCTGACAACACGCTTAAAATTGAAGCCATACTTCCGGGAGCATCGGTTAATTCTACTGCCAAAACTGATGTTGCAGTAACTGTGTAACCCTCATTTTTAAGCATATCACGGGCTTCATCCGGCTTGTCGGTAATAATCCTTAAAATACCGAAATCCTGTGTATCTGCAATGGAAAGTGCCTTTAAGTTGATTTTTTTATCAGCAATAAACTTTGTAACCTCTGCAAGAGAGCCTTTTTTATTTTCTATAAAAATTGAAATCTGTTTAACACTCATTATTATTTACCCTTCTTTCTTATAATTTTTAAGATTTTAATAAAGCTTTCTCTTATCAACAACTCTTACGGCTTTGCCTTCGCTTCTCGTTATGCTCTTAGGCGGAACAAGGTGCATTTTAGGTTTAATTCCAAGCATTGTTTTAACCGCTGCTGCAAGCTGCTTTTCCTTTTCAGCAATTTCTTTAACTGTATCTGAGAAGTTTTCTGATGAAAGTTCAACGTACACATCAAGGGTATCTGTGTTATTTTCGCGGTCAACCTCAATACGATAGTTTGGCGAATAACCCAGCTCTAAAAGAACAGTTTCAATCTGCGACGGGAATACGTTAACACCTCTGATAATAAGCATATCGTCGCTTCTGCCCATTGGCTTACTCATTTTAACAAATGTTCTTCCGCAGGAGCATTTTTCTCTTGTAAGCACGCAGATATCTCTTGTTCTATATCTCAAAAGCGGGAAGGCTTCTTTATCTATACTTGTAAGTACAAGCTCACCTCTGCTGCCCTCAGGAAGTACTTCGCCGGTATCGGGATCAATAATTTCTGCAATGTAATGGTCTTCGTTAATATGCATACCTGTCTGTTCTTCACACTCGAATGATACACCGGGGCCTGCGAGCTCTGTAAGACCATAAATATCATAAGCTTTGATACCCAATGATTTCTCAATGTCACGGCGCATTTCTTCAGTCCACGCTTCTGCACCGAAAATACCTGCTTTTAATGAAATATCATCTGTTGTATGTCCCATTTCCTTTAAGGTTTCGGCAATATATGCAGCGTAAGAAGGAGTGCAACAAATAATTGTTGACTGCAAGTCAAGCATAAACTGAATTTGTCTTTCAGTATTACCTGATGACATAGGAAGTGTTAAGCAACCTACCTTATGTGAGCCGCCGTTAAGACCAGGGCCTCCTGTGAAAAGACCATAGCCATAGCACACCTGACAAACATCGTCCTTTGTACCGCCTACTGCAACAATTGCTCTCGCACAGCAATCTTCCCATATATCAATATCGTGCTGAGTGTAGAACGCTACAACTCGCTTGCCTGTTGTACCGCTTGTAGACTGAATTCTAACGCAATCCGAAAGGGGTCTTGCCATAAGACCGTAAGGATACGCTTCTCTCAAATCAGCTTTTGTAAGAAAAGGAAGTTTATGTAAATCTTCAATTGAGTTTATATCCTCCGGCTTAATCCCCATTTTATCCATAAGGTTGCGGTAATAAGCCACATTCTCATAGACGTTTTTCACCTGCTTAATCAAACGCTCACTTTGAAGCTCTTTGATTTTTTCAACAGGCATAGTTTCTAACTCTTTTTGATAATAATTACCCATTTTTATCATTCCTTTCGGCTAAGTTCAATGTAATTTTAATCAGTTTACATTATTGTACCATAGAAGTAAGATTTCGTCAATTTGTTTTATGGTATACGTACATTAGAAAATTCTGCAGTTGTATAAATTGAAATTTATAAATTTTTCCAGTCAATCCGCTCTGTTTTATAAAAAAATTCAGAGTCTTTCTCACTGACATTTCGTAGAACTCTGCACGGATTTCCTACTGCAATTACATTATCCGGAATATCTTTTGTGACTATACTTCCGGCTCCAATGACTGTATTACTTCCAATATGTACACCGGGAACAATGATTACGCCTGCACCAATCCAAGTATTCTCTCCAATGTAAACATCCTTATTGAACTGCAATCCTCTATCTCTTAGTTCCGGGTTTATTGGATGGCTTGCTGTCGCAATAGTAACATTAGGTCCAAACATTACTTTATCTCCAATATAAATGTGACCGTCATCCACAAGAGTCAGATTTGAATTCGCGTAAATACCCGAACCGAAATGCACATGATGTCCGCCCCAATTTGCATGAAACGGCAGCTCTATGTAACAATTCTCCCCACATTCGGCAAAAATTTCTTTCATATATCTTTGCTTCTTATCATATTCCGAGGGTTTCAGTTGGTTAAAAGTCCAGAGCTTATCTTGAAACACTATCTGTTCTTTAATAATTTCATCATCAGCAGGATCATAGATTAGTCCATTCACCATTCTCTCATACTGTGTCACTTACAAGTTTCCTCCTGAATTACAATTTGCATCTTTATTATATTATTATATTATTATTGTTGTCAATATCAATTTTTGCTCTTCTCGCCTGTACTCCTTGTTTTTCTTTTGGTATGTGATAAAGTTTACCATCCTTAACAGTTTTACTCCTTTTTGATGAAAGTCAAATGAAACATTTGCATTCGTATATCGGGTATCCATTCATAATCGCAAACTCTTGCTTCCATACCTGAATCACCGCCAACAGACACCAACTCAATTTCTGTATTCAAATCTATTCTTTCAAGCAGAGGTTCGCACATTAAATTGAAAAAGCAGAGCAAAAGTTCAAATAGTATTTAAGTTCCTCAAAGACTGCTTGCACTGCATATTGTGCGATAGGTTAATGCCTCTTTTACTTCATCGCAGCCGGACATACTGAGGCGTTCTTCCTCAAGCTCGTCCAACTTATCGCATTTTCCGGAGAGATAACTCTCAAGCCGAAAAATTGCAGTATCAACTCTCATTATTGCTCCGCCGTAACGTATATCTAAAATTTCCCAGCCAATAGGCTTATATTCTTCAAAATAATACTTACGATGCGCCTCTCTGAGTTTTTTAATATCGTTTTGCAGCTTTGGCAGAACCTCGTCTCGTATCAGCTTTAATTCTTCCCGATTGTTGTTTTTATATGCGGCTGTAATACGAATACCCAAATATGCCTTGACTTTTAAAACTTTTGCCAATTGTGCATAAAATTCAAACAAGGTTTTAAACTCAACATACTTTTTTGAATAGTTCGCCATTTTTTCTGTCAGCTTCTCATAGTGCTGTGAGAAATCTGTATTCCGCAAATCCTTGTCAAAAAGTCCCAAAAGTATATCCTGCCACATACAAACACGGCTTACAGACGAGTTATTCAAATTTTTGCCGTTGTATTCGGGAATACAGTCAAATAAGCTTATGTCACAAAATGCAGCGTAATCAGCGTTAACACAGCTTTTAAATCTTCGGCTGAGGGTTTCTTCATCAGGTTCGAGGCTGTACATATGCTCTGCGAACAGCTGCAAGCCCGGAAGAATTGCGAAGGTACTGCTCTCTCTCTGATCATCGCCCCATACAGTTGCAATTACCTCGCTTACTCCCTCTTTCTTGCATACAGAAAGCGCAGGATTCATTGTCGCAAGTGTCTTGTCGTGATGACTGCCGAAGGTGAATGTGCTTCTTGCACAGCCTGCAAAGATTATTTTATCACTGAGCTTCTTGTGAATATTGAGCATTTTATCATATTCCTCGGTATCAAAATGATAATAATCCCAGTAAACCAAGCTCATATTATCGGGTACGGACACTCTGTCCTCCGCAGAAAAATTAACCGAATAATCATAATAGTCACGCGTCTTGCTCTTGGCACGGAAAAACATATCCGACCACATCATGGGCTTGAGATGATATTTATCCGTAATTTCACAAACCTTTTTTACATGCTGTGTCATCAGCTCGCTTTGCGGCTTGTAACCATTATTTTTGAGATAATTCCCAAGTCCGAGATCCCACGCCTCGTCGAGCCCGACGTGTATACGGCGGCTTCTGAAGCATAACGACACCTGAGAAATCAGCTTGTCTATCAGCTCGTATACCTTCTCACACCCTACCATCAAAACCGAATCGGTATCCGCTATCTCCTTGTACGGATATTTCTTTATTGCCTGCGTAAGATGTCCGAGGGTCTGTATGCATGGTATCATCTCAATTCCGAGGGAATATGCAAAATCGTCCAATTCCCGAAAATCCTCTTTTGAATATCGCGGACGCATATTGCCCCAATACGGCTCGCCGTCGATTGTATAGCAATCTTCACAGTACAGCATCATCATATTAAAGCCCATTCCCGCAAGGATAATCAGCATTTTTTTGCAGGACTGTATATTCATAATCGAGTTTGACTGCGAACCGTCAAACATTGCTCCGCAGGTTTTAAAATACCTCTTTTCCTCGAAGCAAAAGTTTTCTTCAGCGATTTTCTCTTTAAGAATTGTTACCGCCCGGAACACATACCCCAAATCATTTACTTCTAGTGTCACATTATTTCCGTTTTTCAAAATCCTGTATATGTTTTCATCTGTTTTGCGAATATGTACGGATAATTCGCCTCTGCCCGATTCAATGCCGTGATATGCAAGAAAGTGTTTCATTCCGCTCAGGTATTTTTCATCCAAATTATCAAAGTATATTCTCATATTTAAGCTCCTATATCAAATATATTATAGTCGTTTGCAAAACGCGAAACTCCCAGTAAAATAGGGATATTGTATGTTTTCTCCGGTTGTTGGCTCCTATTCAGCAAAGGGAACTGTCACGAAGTGACTGTACGGCAAAAAGTATAAAATATTTTGAATCAATTGCCCTAAGCCCTGTTCCGACCTGCCGCTCCCGGTCGGCAATGTAATATTTTATACTTTTTGGAACGTTTCCACCATTTTGCGTTTTTACATTTTACAATAATCTGCAAATATTATTTAAGATGCGTTTTTCTGTCCGATAATTACTTTTTTTACGTCAAGACTTTCATCAATCAGCAATATATCCGCAAGCTTTCCCTTCTCTATGCTTCCGATATTTTTATCCTCACCGACAACGGCTGCAGGCGAAAGAGAAAGCATCTTTACGGCATCACATATAGAAATTTCGCATTTATTAACAAGCCACTTCAGCATAACATCCCCGGTGGCGATACTGCCGGCAAAATAGCTTCTGTCGGGCAGTTTTGCCACTCCGTCTTCGATGATAACCCGATTCTCGGGCTTTATTTCTCCCAGATAGCTGTCCTTCACGTCGGTTCCGGCCGCACGCATTGCGTCAGAGGTTATATTTATTTTATCGGCTCCCTTAAGTTTCAACGCAAGTCGTAAAACCTCCGCCGGAACATGGTGTCCGTCGCCGATCAACTCTATATGCATTTCATCAAAGTAATATGCTGCCTCGGGTATTCCTGCGTAGACAGTCTGATTTATTTTTCTTATTCCCGGTGTGTTTGAGTATAGATGGGTTATATGCCTAAATCCCATTCGCATAGCTTTTTCAATGTCTCCGAAAGTTCCGTTTGAATGTCCGACAGAAAGCGTAATATTATGTTTTTTCATAGCTTCTGCCATATATTCTGCTCCGTCAAGCTCGGGAGCGGCGGTACACATTTTGATTATATCTCCACCGCATTCCATAAGCTTATCCGTCTCGTATTCGGATGGTTTTCTTATATGCCTCGGGTTTTGGGCGCCACGCATTGCGTCCGAAATAAAAGGACCTTCGAGATGTATCCCGAGAAAGCGTGTTTTCGTTTTCTTTTGGATTACACGACGGTATACATCAAACAGCTCCGTCAAGTCATCGGCTCCGCAGGATACAGCTGTCGGAAGCATAGAGGTTACCCCGTGATTTCGGTGAATTTCCGAAATTTTCTCAAATGCTTCATCTGTACAGTCCATAAAGTCGTATCCACCTCCGCCGTGAATATGTATTTCAGCAAATCCCGGTGCGACATACATATTATTGGCATCAATTATCTCTGCGCATTCGGGTATTTCTCCGCTGTGGTCAGTACATTCAATTATTCCGTCTTTGATTATTATATCGTTTTCTTTAACTCTGTCGGGGAAAATCACTTTTCCTCCCTTTATAACGGTTATGTCAGGCAAGTTTTTCACCTCATTTGCTTATTTGTTGTATACTCTGATTTCGGGTATGGGTGAAGTCAGTGCAACCTCAGCCGCATACAGCTTCGCATCCGGATGGTCCTGGAAAAGCGAGCACGGAACCTTTGCCGTAATATCTCCGTGAAGGACTTTCCTCAGTGCCCCGGCGTTCCAATCCCTTGGCATACACATCCTAACCTTTTTCGCCTTAAACATTTCTTTAAATCCCACTGTTATACAATATTCCGGTATACCATTTAAATCTCCGCCGCAGTTCATAAAGCAATTGATGGTTTTTGTCTCTCTTGATATTTTCAATACTCGCGTAGGTCTGCTTAAAAATTCATCATTTGACACATTCTCGTTCGGCTCGGGAGGCTCGTTAAAGGCAAAATGACCGTTGATTCCGACTCCGCCCCATGCCATATCAAGTTTTCCGAACTTAGCAATAAGCTCTTCAAGCTTACCGGTATCACGGGGATCCGGAAAATATCTGTTCTCGGGCAATACGTTGAGTTCATCGTCAATCTTGCTGTAGAAAATACGATTCATTCCGCTACGGAAAGAGAGAGGGCTGTCCTCGGATATGTAATTTTCCTCATCCGCCATATATTCATCCATATTCATAAAGACACAGTTTTTCAGGCTTACACGGTATTTGTTGACCAAGTATACAAGTCTGTTGTATGGTCCGAGCGGTCCGTACGGAACAACCATAAGCGTAGGTTCATTATTTTTATTGTTTTCACTGATAACCTCCAGAACCTCCATTGCCATTTTCCAATACAAATCCTGTTCCGTTTCGCAGACATCAAGTATGATATTGCTGTTTTTTCCTAAATCCTCTTTTGGAATTGCGTTAATATCCATTTTATATCCTCCTTATACTTTATCTGAGTATAGCCTTTTGGCTTATTTGAGTATAGCATTTTGACTTAGGAAAATATATATATGATTCTGCTTAAATTTTAGCATTATTATGCTGTATTTATTGACTAAAATAAAATGATATGATATATTGTAATAAAAAACTACAGGAGTGCCGAAATGGAAAAGTCAACGGAACAGGTGTCAAACAGTTACCTTAAATTAAACAGCTGCGGAATCCAAAAGCTTTGGGACAGGGACTACTTGAGAATCAGAGAGCATGGCAGGGTGGACTATCATATTATATACATTCTTCAGGGGAAATGCACTGCCGAAAGCGAGGGAAAAGAAACCGTCCTTGAGTGTGGAGATATGATTTTGTATATGCCCGGCGAAAAGCAAAAATATGCCTTTCGGGCGGAAAACCGCCCTATTTCAGCGTATTTACACTTCACAGGTACAGGATGTAAAAAGCTAATGACGGATATTGGCTTTGCGGATACGCATATGTTGCGTCTGAAAAAAAGTCATATCTTGGCATCACTCTTCGAAAAAATAACCGATGAATATAATTTAAAAAAGCCTTTTTACAACGAAAAATGTATGGCGTATCTGATGGAGATTTTCTCCGAGGTGGGACGTAGTGTATCGTATATGAACAACACTGCATATATGAAGAATAAATTTGAGATAAATGCGGTTTGCAGCGAAATGCTTCGCGAATATTCCCAGCGTCATCCGGTGGAATATTATGCTGATTTTAGCCATTTAAGCTCAAGCAGATTTTACCGTATATTTAAGGCCGGAGTGGGACTGACTCCCACAGAGTACATAAACAGACTCCGAATCAATCAGGCAAAGGAGCTTTTGGCAAATACGGATATGTCTGTTTCCGAAATTGCCGAGGCCGTTGGCTTTACCGATCAAAATTATTTTGGGAGAGTTTTTAAAAAACTGACGGGAACCTCTCCCAAAAAATTTATAAAAGAAAATAATATGTAGCCCAAGTTCTCCCGCAGCTTGTGTCATTATGAATTAAATCTGAATCAAACATATCCTAATATCCCTATTCACTATATAAATCCATATGTCCCACACAGCACCTTTGCCACGGTTGTGAATACAAGCAATTCGTCTATATTTTTGGAATAAGTATATCGAAGGAAGTCTATGCTTGCTGACTGCTGTTAATCCAAGACTATGTCCGCAGCCCATCTCTAATTCTCTAAAGGCAATTCAAGGACATCGTTTAATATTTCATTAATTTTTAAATGGCATCGAAAGAACAAGACTCCCTGTTACATTTCTTGCTTCAAAAAATTTTACTCCGTCAATTTCGACATATCCGCTTTCAAATTTGTCCGTTCTAAAGTAAGCATCCACATCAGAGTTTAATACAGCATTAACATTGTCCTTACAGTATTCCTCTGCTAAAAATCTAACCGTAGCATTTTTAAGCCCGGACACTTCAATTCTGCGTCTGTATTGTATGCTGACCGGTGGCACCTCGCAGCAGCTTACAATTCCGTCATTCTGCTCAACAAAAACCCTGCATTCTCTGTGTTCTGATTTCGGGAAATGGTATGTTGCACACCCGTTTTCCAGAACCGTATCATATCCGTCTAAAACAGGTGCGCCGTATGGAAACTTCATTTTTGTTTTAATCGTTGTTGACGGCGAATACACCGAAAACATAAACGCATTATTGTATCTGTGGCACATAATAACGGGAGTTTTTTCGTCTGCATANNNNTTCATACGAAATAAATATTCCAAAGTCTTTTAAAGCGTCAACGATAGAAACCTTATCGTCGGCATAACGGCAGTTATTTATCACATCGCACCTATTTTTATCTCCGTAGAATATTACTTTTCCGCCGTTATCGATAAAGCTTGTAATCTCGTTTTTAAACTCATCGGTATAAGGAACGGGTGTAACTATTACCGATGGCTTATATATGCTCTTATCCTGTTTTGCAAACAGCGAAGTTGTAGTTACAGATGATATGGGGCATCCCTCTGTTATGGCGTTGGCGATAAACCAATCCTCATCGTTCATTGACTTTAACATATACTCGCTGTCAGCAACTGAGTATTCATCAAATGGGTATACCCATACAACAGGTGATACCGCGTCAGGCAGTTCCTTTATCGCTTTTAGTAAATGCGGCATTGGCTCATAAACACAGCTGTTCGGCATATCTCCCAGAGAGTTGTCAATCGTAAGCAGGTTTAGATTCGTTGGTGAGTCTACCTGTCCGTTTTCATCTATCCTTGATATGGCAAAGGGCAGGTAAATATCATGAGGCAAGCCGTTGTATCTGTCATACCAGGGCGAATTCATCCACCATGGATCATGTATATAATATCTTATAAGAAAATCTTTATTTGGAACATAAGATATTCTTGACATATATCCCATAAGTTCCAATCCAAAATTACCGTTAAGAGCCGCCCAGGGTGAATTGGGAGGGGGCAGTATCCCGTCAACGGAATTATATATGGTTTTCAGAGGAACACCGTCCGTCGCCAAATCTATTCCCATAGACATATTTGTTCCGCGCACCTGAATTGGGAAAGTACATTCCTTTGTGAACAGCTGCCAAAATTCGATTACGCAGTCCTTTACCTCATCTAAAGCTTCGGCATTAAAATGCTCGCCGTCAAAGATTGCACCCTTTGCCGACCACGTTTCCTTTCCAAAGCCAAGTCCATTTGAAAGCCATATATAATCATAATCCATATCGGTCAGGAAAATTTGTGACTGTTTTCCGAAAAATGTACCAAATTTTGTTTTGTCGGGTATACCATTGGGATATGCCGCGTACCTCTCCGAATCGCCATTCAGAACTCCGTAGCAGCAAACCATTGTTGCAGGCCCCATATCATTGCCAAGGCATATCTCATTATGCCGCTTATACTTAAACGATGATTTTGCAAATTCAGGACCCGGATCAAAAGTTGCACCCACGGTGATACTTTTTCCTCCCGTAAGCTCTGCACCAACACGTTTAATTATTTTAATAATATTGCGCAAAATTTTATATGTCATTACAGGCGGATTGTCCATATACAAGTAATTTGTAGTATGAAGCCCCTTTCCATCAGGGTCTGTCTCTTGTCTGCTTGCGTACTCGTACGGATTTGCACCGCCTACCAGATACGCCCACTCAAAGCTTTTGTCCATCTCCCCGGTATAATCGAGAATTTCACTGCCATCCGCAGCCCACAGCAAGACCGAAACCGTATCAGCCTCTTTGAGCAGAGGTGACCACTGTGTAAAAAAGCCCTTGCACACATCCTCTATATATTTATCATCCGTTTGCTTAAACGGCTTTAGGCTCATTTCGAGAGTTATATTTTTCATTTTACAACAATCCTTTCTATTCCAAGAATATCCGCTATTTTCGCAAGCTCATCGGCATGGTGTCCGACACCGAGCGCATAATGGTGAGTAGGTCCTTCCATAACCCATTTTTTGATAAATTCCTTTGTGGTCGGTTCGAAAAATCCTCGGGTGTTTGTATTTCCTGTCGGCGGAATCGGTCCCGACTTTGAATAACCCTCAC
>CACYTW010000060.1 GCA_902777435.1 uncultured Ruminococcus sp.
GTAAGGGTGAAAAGGCGAGGTAAGAGCTCACCCACCCCTATGGTGACATAGGGGTGCTGTAAACCCCATCCGGAGCAACGCCTGAACAAGAGATTAAGTTTGCCCGACGACTCTTAAAAAGGCGGCTTGAGGCATTTGGTGACAAATGTCCCAGATAGATGATCACCCACGACAGAACCCGGCTTACGGCCTGCTGTATTTTTGAAATAATTTCAAAAAAAACATATTTTTTTAAAAAAAAGTGTTGACAAATATGACGAAAGCTGATATACTAATATAGTCGCATTGAGACACGCGGGTGTAGTTCAATGGTAGAATCTCAGCCTTCCAAGCTGATTGCGTGGGTTCGATTCCCATCACCCGCTCCATACAATTATTTAGGCGCGTAGCATTACGCGCTTAAATAATGAAAGTTAAATGCCTGTTTTGCTAAAAGGCAACAGCCATACTTAGTACATACGCGCCTGTAGCTCAGCTGGATAGAGCAACTGCCTTCTAAGCAGTGGGCCAGGGGTTCAAGTCCCTTCAGGCGCGCCAAATATGGTGGGTATAGCTCAGTTGGCTAGAGCGCCAGATTGTGGCTCTGGAGGTCAAGGGTTCAATTCCCTTTATCCACCCCAGGAAATTATTGGGCTGTCGTCAAGCGGTAAGACACAGCACTTTGACTGCTGCATTCGTGGGTTCGAATCCCGCCAGCCCAGCCATTTTTGTTTGAAATTAAATTTGATATATGACCCATTAGCTCAGTTGGCAGAGCACTTGACTTTTAATCAAGGTGTCCGCGGTTCGAATCCGCGATGGGTCACCAGAAATCATGGACAATTTAGATGCCATCTAAATTGTCCCATTTTTATGCGGTTTTTGAGCATTTTTTGAAAATCCGAGTAAAGAGTAATCAATAAATGCCACCTGCGTTTTTACAGGACTTGAACAGGGGACACAGGTGTTTATAGTTTGTAATTGTATAAATATTTCGATGGTGAAATGCCTGTTATTCTTTTGAATTCAGATGAAAAATATGAATAGTCATCATATCCCGAAAGCTTTGATACTTCATACAACGAATAATATTCGGTTTCAATCAGATTTATAGCGTACTTAATTCGAAGATTTATCACATATTTTATAGGTGAAATGCCATAAATCTTTCTAAAAAGTTTTCGAAAATATACTGTACTCATAAAGGACTGTTTTGCTATTTCATCAATTGTTATATTTGGGTTTTTAAAATTATTCTCTAAAAATTTAACAGAAGGATATATGGGATTGATGTTTTCGGGAGAAGAATAATTCTCTTTATGACATTCATACAAAATCTTATGAAATATAGATGTGCATTGATAAATGTAGCCATTCTCTTTAGCGTTCCAATAATATAATATTTCTTTAAAAAGAGTTGCGAGAAGTTCAGGCTGATGCGGTTTAAAAAATTCAATTTCATTAAAAAAATAATTAGTGGTGTTAAAATGAACAACAATCAACTTATCTTTATTAGAAATTCTTGAATATTCTACATATGCAGGAACAAAACAGATACTATTGTCTGCTAATTGATATTTTTTATCCCCTGTGTCTAATACAGTATCTGCAGAAATTCTAAAGGATAATGCGTTAAAGTTTCTGTTAACATTACGCATATTTATATTTTTTTGGTCAAGTTCTATAACATCAAGCATTTTTATTGTTAGATCTTCTTTTTCGAAAAACATAAATTTAGCCCCCTTATTTATAGAAATTCTATCATAATTGTTTCGAAAAGTCAAACTGAAATATCAAATACTCTATGTTTTTTATTTTTATGTGGTGTTAAAATACAGATAATAAATTACAAGGAGGTATTTGTATATGGAAATTAAAGTCAATCGCTGTTCAGAGCCGTCACAGCTTAGAATAACAGACATCCGAGTCTGCAATATCAACGGCGCGCCGAAGCACTGCCCGCTGATTAAAATTTACACAAATCAGGGCATTGTTGGATACGGAGAGGTGAGAGATGCCTCAAGTGCGACATATGCACTTATGCTCAAATCAAGACTTGTGGGTGAAAATCCCTGTAATGTTGATAAGCTTTTTAGAAGAATAAAACAGTTCGGCGGTCATTCAAGACAGGGCGGCGGCGTAAGCGGCATAGAGATAGCACTTTGGGATTTGGCAGGCAAGGCGTGGGGCGTACCGCTTTATCAGCTTTTAGGCGGTAAATTTCGCGATAAGGTTAGAATGTACTGCGATACAGACGTTGACGGCAAGCATACTGGCACCGATATGGGACACGCTCTGAAAAAGCGTATGGAGCAGGGCTTTACTTTCCTTAAAATGGATTTGGGCATTGAGCATCTGCTTGATGAACCGGGATGCCTTAATGCACCGATAGGCTTTTTGGAGGACATAAAGAAGTATTCCATGAAAGCAATTATTCACCAGGGCGGCTCGATAGATATGGATATGATGCTCGGAAAAAATTACGAAACATTTACGATTCCGCATCATGCAACAGGAATACATCTTACAGAAAAGGGAATGAATGTGCTTGAAAACTATGTAAAAGAAGTGCGCGATGTAATTGGCTATGAGGTGCCGCTTGCAATAGACCATTTCGGACATATTGCCATAGAGGACTGCATACGCTTTGCAAGACGTCTTGAAAAGTACAATATCGCATGGATTGAGGACATTGCGCCGTGGCATTATACAAAACATTATGAAAAAATTTCACATGCGTGCAATGTGCCTATCTGTACCGGCGAGGATATTTACCTTGCCGAAAACTTCCGTCCGCTTATGGAAAACGGCGGCGTATCGGTTGTACATCCCGATATACTTACAGTCGGCGGTGCACTGGAGATGAAAAAGCTCGGCGATATGTGTGAAAAATACGGCGTTGCCATGGCGATACATATGGCTGAAAGCCCGATTGCCTGCATGGCTGCAATTCATGCGGCTGCGGCCGTTCAGAATGTTCTTGCGGTTGAGTTCCATTCGGTTGATATTCCCTGGTGGAATGATATTGCACTGGGTATTGACAATCCGCTCTTTAAGGACGGCTTTGTAAATGTTCCCGACAAGCCGGGACTGGGAATAGATGAGCTTAACGAGAAAGTAATAGCCGAGCATATACATGACAAGTACCCCGGTCAGTGGGAGCCGACTACCTGGTGGGATAATGAGTGGGCAAACGACAGAGAGTGGAGTTAAATAATGAACATAAAATGGATAGGACAGAGCGGCTATATCTTAAGCGATGAAAACACAACAATATATCTTGATCCCTATCTCTCCGATTGTGTAAACCGTGTTGCGGGACGGGAACGGATGGTTCCCGCGCCCGTTTCGGCACAGGCTATAAAGGCAGACACATTTATATGCACGCACAATCATCTCGATCATGTTGACGTTGATTTGATTGAAGAGATGAATACGGAGGGAATAGATTTTTATGCACCATCCGACTGTGAGGAAACTTTATACAAGCTTGGAGTCACAAGCTATATACAGTTTGACTGCGGGGCGAAAGCACAAATCGGCAATTTTGAGATAGAGGCGGTATATGCCGACCATACTGTACCTGCAATAGGTGTTGTTGTAACGTACGGAGAAAATAGGTTATATTTTACAGGTGATACGTTTTATAATGAAAAGCTTGAAAATGTAAAATGCGATATACTGTTTGTGTGCATAAACGGCAAGCTGGGAAATATGGACGTAAACGAGGCGATTAAGCTGACGGAAAAAATACAGCCGAAAACGGGTATACCCAATCATTACGGAATGTTTGAGTCGAACACCGAGGATCCGCACAAATACACGGATAATATATCTAATGGCTTTATTATGGAATTTAACAGAACATACATTGTTGAGAAAGGAACATTGAAATGAAGTTTAATGACAGAGATGAAATAATTGCACTTACCCCTCAATGGAAGGGCGAGCGTTTTGATGACGGACGTCCGAAAGTCGATGACAAGTATTTAAAGGCATTAAAGACATTGACACTTGAGGAAGTTTGGAAGCCGATATTTGTAAAGGGATATGAGAGCCAATTTGAGGGCAGATTGCACACACTCCACGATGACGGGAGAAAGCTTATTGGAAGAGCGGTTACGGCAACATATTGCCCATTCAGACCGGATCTTGATGAGGTTGTAAAGAACGTAGGCAGAAGTGAAAACAGAACAGGCACATATAATCAGTGGGTTATAGATAACTTGCAGGAGGGTGACGTACCCGTAATAGATATGTATGATAAGATATACAAGGGTACATTTTTAGGTGGAAACCTTACAACTGCGTTATACAATAAGACCAAGAATGAGAACGGTGGAGCAGTAATTTGGGGCGGTATAAGAGATACCGAGCAGATGAAGAAGGTAGAGGACACACAGGTATATTACAGAGGTATTGATCCTACACCAATTCGTGACTTTATCATGACAGGATATAACACAGCAACAAGAATAGGTAATGCAATATGCTTACCGGGTGATATTGTATTTGGTGCAGGCGGCGGTGTTCTTTTCATTCCGAGCCACCTTGTTGAAGAAGTTGTAGGCGGAGCGGCAAAGACACAGGTTAAGGATTTGTTCGGATTTGAGATGATAACACTTAACAAGTTTACAACCGCACAGATAGATAAGAACACATGGACGAAGGAAATGCTTGACCTGCTTATGGAGTTCATAGAAACAGATAATCGTGCGGCAGAGTATCGTGGATTGGATTGGTCGCTTGAATATGACCTTGCGATAAACGGCGATCCCAACGATACACAGTCGGCACTTTAAATATATATAGGAAATGAGGTATGAATTATGAGTGACAGAAAAAAGGTCTTGGAATTGTTTGAAAAAAACAAGGAGTACATGGAGGAGCGCATAACCGGAGATATTGAACAGCACCGTAAGGGGTATGCCGAAATATGCGTTAAGGATAAGGACGGCAATAACGTTTCGGGAGTTAAAATTTCAGTAAAACAGAAATCCCATGAATTTAAGTTCGGCGCCAATCTGTTTATGCTTGACGAATTTGAAAACGAGGAGAAGAACGAGCTTTATAAAAAGAATTTTGCGGAAACCTTCAATATGGCAACGCTCCCGTTTTATTGGGATTCAACAGAGCCTCTAAAGGGAAAGACGAGATATGCAAAGGACAGTGAAAAGCTCTACCGCCGTCCTCCGATTGATTTATGTGTGGAATTTTGCGAAAAGCATGGCATTGAGCCGAGAGAACACGCTCTGGCTTATGAGCATTTCTTTCCGTCATGGCTTAAAGACGCAAGCGTAACGGAGGTAAAGCTTGCGCTTGAAAACCGTTATAAGGAGATTTCTGAGAGATATAAGGATAAAATTCCGACCATTGAAGTGACAAACGAAATGGAATGGGGAGAGTGTGCAACAGCTTTTTATAAGGAGCCGGATTATATAGAGTGGTGCTTTAAGACAGCGGAGAAATATTTCCCGGCAAATCAGCTTGTTATAAACGAGTGTACAGGTCGGCCTTGGGGAGATCAATGTATGGCTACAGATAAATACTATGCTTATATTGAAGCGAATATGCTCAAAGGTGCGAGAATAGACGCCATAGGTATGCAGTATCATATGTTTTATCCAGCGGAAAAGGAGTATGAAGCAACAAGAATATTTTATGATCCGATAAAGCTGTATGAGCATATGGACTTGTATTCAAATTTCGGAAAGCCACTGCAGGTGACGGAGGTAACAATACCGGCATATTCAAACAAGCCGGAGGATGAGGAAATACAGGCTGAAATCATAGAAAAGCTTTATTCGATATGGTTCTCGCATCCGCATATGGAGCAGATTATATACTGGAATTTGCCGGACGGATATGCGGCGTTTGCACCCCAGGGTGATATGACTGCCGGTGAGAATTACTATTACGGCGGACTTTTCAGATTTGATATGACTCCGAAGCCGGCATATTATGCGATAAAGAATTTGATTACAAAGACATGGCATACGGAGGAGGAGATAACCTCCGATGAGAACGGCAAGGCGAGCTTTAAGGGCTTTTACGGAAAGTATGATGTAGAGCTTGAGGTTGACGGCAGAAAAGAAAAAAGAGAGATAAGCTTTTACAAGAAGTCACCGAAAAGCTTTGAAATTGTTATATAGACAGGAGGCTGTTTATGTTTGATTTAACGGGAAAGACCGCGTTTGTGACAGGCTCAACGCAGGGGATAGGTTTTGCAATTGCAAAAATGCTTGCGGAACATGGGGCAAAAGTATTTGTGCATGGTGCGACAAGCATGGAAAAATGCGAAAAGGCAAGCACAAAAATAGAAAATTCCGTGCCGGTTATGGCAAATCTATCAGAGAGCGGCTGTGCCGAAAAGCTGTATGAACAGACGGGTGATGTTGACATACTGGTACTGAACGCATCCGTTCAGATACGCGACGGACTTGAAGGCATTACTGATGAGAATTTTGCAAAGCAGTTTAACACGAATGTAAGAAGTTCAATGCAGATTACGGAAAAGTATGTACCGCACATGAAGGAGCAGGGTTACGGACGAATTGTGATGATTGGAAGCGTCAATCAGTATAAGCAAAATCCGCAGCTTATGGTTTATGCCGCGACAAAATCGGCGCAGATGAATTTTGTGCAGACAATGGCGCGGGGACTTGCAGAGTTTGGAATAACGGTAAACAACATCGCACCGGGTGTAATACTCACGCCGAGAAACGAACAGGCATTGAGCGACGAGGAATACAAAGCGAAAATATATTCAAAAATACCTTGCGGATATGCCGGAATACCGGAAGATATAGCTCCGGCTGCATTGCTGCTGTGTTCGGATGAGGGCAGATACATCACCGGAACAGATATAATTATTGACGGTGGAATGCATTTGTAATGTAAAAAAGATAAGTATGAAATGCTTTAATATCATAGTATAATAATACAATGATAAAGGAAAGAGAAATAGTATGAAAGAATAATTAAATTATGAAAAATCGTGGAGAATTCTGAGCTTTCCTTGCAGTAAAATAAGTGTAAACATAGCAAAATCTAAGAAACAAGGTCAGATATCTAAATTGTCCCATTTTTATGCGTTTTTTGAGCATTTCTCCAAAAATCCGAGTGAGAAGTAAACAGTAGATACCACCTATGTTTTTACAGGAATTGAACGGAAAATAGGTATGCGAAAAGTGTACCTATTTTACTCTGCTATTGAATTAGATTTTAAACAGTCAGGTGTTTTACTGGCTGAATGGTGCGATGGAGTAGCATTGAATTCTGTTTTTCTATACTCCGAAGGAGTTTTACCGACTGTTTCTTTAAACAGCCGTCTGAAATATGCAGCGGACTTAAATCCCAATTTTATACTTATTTCTTCTATGCTCATATTGTGGTTATTTGAAAGAAGCATTATTGCCGCTGTAATTAATGCATTGTTTTTGTATTTAAGCGGAGAAACTCCTGTATCACGTTTAAAGCATCTATAAAAATTAGGTGTACTCATATGCGACAGTTTCGCTAATTCTTCTATTCCAAAATCAGACACATAATGATTGTCAATATAATCTACTGCAACTTTTATTCGCTCGTCAATCAGAGGAACATTGGTATATGAAAGATGCTCTGATATTTTTTCCAACAGTTCATAAAATCGTCCTATTGATAAGAATGGTGATTGTTCACGTTTTTCGTTAATATAAACAAAATGTTCCAACAAATGTTCGCAGTTTTCAATTTTCTGTAATGGAAATTTTTTATTACAAAATTTAGTGCTGTTTGATTTAACACTGAAAAACAGTGAGATACAATGTATAATATTTCCGCTCCATACTGATGAATATGTAGTTCCTTGCGGAATAAACACAATATCACCTGCACTAAGTTTTATATTCACATCTCCGGTTTTGAAAATCACATTGCCTTCTGCAATGAATGATAATATATGATATGGTCTGGGAAAACTCAAAAAATCATCAACATGATTTTGCATCGGAAAAAGTTCAAGTGACTTTAGATATGTTATATCAGTTGAAAAGTTATCCATATGGCAGCTCCTTTTGATAGAATTGTATCTCTTTTTGATATCATAACATCTTTTATTTTACCTGTCAATATGGTATAATGCAATAGAATTGTATATGACTATTTGTCAATAAGGAGTTGATTGTATGTTTTTTTCAAAAGGGAAGCAACCGGTTGTTACGGTTATGCTCAAAGCACGCACAAAAGAGAGCCTGATAGATGAAATAAAAAGAGCAATATCACAAGGTGCAGAGGCATTTGGATTTCAAGCGGAAGAATTTGACAGGGAATTTAGGTCCTATGATAATCTTAAGGAGATATTTTCCTACATGGAGGGTAAACCAATATACTATACCGATTACCGCCGAGGAAACAAATGTCCGGAGCTTTCCGATGAAGCACTATGTGATGAACTGATGACTGCATTAAGAGCTGGAGCATCACTTATTGACATTCCGGGAGATTTCTTTTGTCCGTCACAAGGGGAAATTACCACAAATATTGATGCTGTGAAAAAACAGAAAGCATTTATTGACGAGATACACAAAATGGGCGGCGAGGTACTGATGTCGTCCCATGTACTTAAATACATCTCAAAGGAGTCTGTTCTTACAATTGCTCGTCTGCATAAAGAACGGGGTGCTGATGTTTCTAAGATTGTTACTGAAGCAAATACAGCCGAAGAATTACAGGAAAACGCTATCGCGATTCTCGAGAATCTCGAGGACTTCCAGCATCTGATGATGTGCTACAACGCGGCGATGCTGACGGTGAAGACCAAGCTGGATATCCTCAATATCGAACTTACCCAGGAGGAGCGTAGGCTCAATCCGATCGAGGCGATTCATTGCCGGTTGAAGGAACCCTTTTCCATCATCAAGAAGCTTGAGCGCCGGCACCTCCCCCTGACCATCCAAAGCATCGGGGAACTGACCGATATCGCCGGCCTGCGGGTGGTCTGTTCCTTTCTTGACGACCTGTACTTGCTCAGGGACTATCTCCTCAAGCAGGATGACGTCATCCTGGTGGCGGAGAAAGACTATATCAAGCAGCCCAAAGCCAGTGGATACCGTTCCCTGCACCTGATCATCCAGGTGCCGGTCTATCTGTCCACCAAACGCTATGAGTTGCCGGTCGAGGTACAGTTCCGGACGCTTGCCATGGACCTCTGGGCGAGCAACGAGCACAAGCTCTGCTACAAGCAGGATTTCGAGGATCCGGAGGTGGCGGAGGCGTTGAAGAACTGCGCCGACGCCATTGCCAAGGTGGATCTGGCGATGCAGAAGATCAAGGACGAGCTGACGTTCCAAGCGTTGTAACCAAGCGGACTTTCCTGCCTGTTTTTTGAACATAATGCATTCTTTTTGCATATTTCGTCTGTTTATTGAATAAACTTCGCCCCATCGCTATACTTCGATGCAACATCTAGATTGAGGAAGTGTAGTATGGAGAAAAAGCAACTTGATTGGGCGAACCTGAAATTCGTCTATCAACCCACGGACTATCGGTTTGTCACCAACTGGAAAAACGGCAAGTGGGATGATGGCACCCTTACCAAAGACCCGAATGTCGTCCTCAACGAGTGCGCTGAAGTCCTTCAGTACTCTCAGTCCGGCTTCGAGGGCATGAAAGCCTATACCACCGAGGACGGAAGGACTGTTACCTTCCGCCCGGACTTGAATGCCGAGCGCTTTGAGACTACCTGCAAGCAGCTGATGTTGCCGCTCTACCCGAAGGAAAAGTTCATCAAGGCGGTCGAGGATACCATCAGGGCCAACTGGGCCTGGGTTCCCCCCTACGGCAGCGGTGCGTCCCTGTATGTCCGTCCGGTCATGTTCGGCAGCGGCGAGATGATCGGCGTCGCGCCAGCCCCGGAATACCAGTTCCGCGTATTCACCACCCCTGTGGGGCCGTACTTCAAGAACGGCATCAAGCCGATCCGGCTGATGGTCAGCGACTTCGACCGGGCCGCCCCGCGCGGCACGGGCCACATCAA
>CACYTW010000061.1:0-7049 GCA_902777435.1 uncultured Ruminococcus sp.
AACCGCCACCCACACAGGCAATTACGGCATCAGGCAAACGGCCTTCCCTTTCTAAAATCTGTGCCTTTGTTTCCCTTGAAATTACCGCCTGAAAATCACGGACAATCGTAGGAAAGGGGTGCGGTCCCATAACAGAACCAAGACAATAGTGCGTATCGTCAATACGCTTTGTCCACTCACGCATAGCCTCTGACACCGCATCTTTAAGAGTTGCCGTACCCGTTGTAACAGGCACTACGTCGGCACCAAGCAATTTCATACGATATACGTTAAGTGCCTGACGTTCTGTATCCTCCTTGCCCATAAAGATAACACATTCCATATTCATAAGCGCCGCGGCAGTGGCAGTTGCAACGCCGTGCTGACCTGCACCTGTTTCGGCTATCAATCGGGTTTTGCCCATCTTTTTTGCCAAAAGTGCCTGACCTAATACGTTATTGATTTTATGTGAGCCTGTATGGTTTAAGTCCTCACGCTTAAGATAAATTTTAGCACCGCCTAAGTCCTTTGTCATTTTCTCTGCATAGTAAAGTCTTGACGGACGTCCTGCATATTCATCTAAAAGCTGAGTTAATTCTCTGTTGAACTCTTCATTATTTTTGTAATGCTCATACGCTTGTTCAAGCTCGATTATTGCGTTCATCAAAGTTTCGGGGATATATTGTCCGCCGTGTATTCCAAATCTTCCTTTTGGGTTACTCATTTTTGTTTCCTCCATCTCTGACAGCATTTACAAATGCCGTTAATTTACTTTTATCCTTAACACCGTCGGTTTCCAAAGAAGAACTTGCATCAACTGCATAGGGTTTGAATTTAGATATTATATCAGCGACATTATCGCTGTCAAGTCCTCCTGCAATAAAGACATCACGCTTTATTCCGTTAATAAGTGAATGATTAAACTGTGTTCCCGTTCCTCCGCCCGAGTCAAGCATTACATAGTCCGCTTTTGATTTTTCCGCCTGTTTTATATCCTCAGCACACTCAATGTGAAAGGCCTGTATTATCAGGCATTTGACTTTACTTTTTAAAGCTTCTATATATTCTCTGTTCTCATCTCCGTGGAGCTGAACAGCATCTATAACGCCCTTTTTTACAAGATATTCTATATTAGTGATATCCTCATTGACGAACACCCCTGTCGGAATAATGCCGTCATTTAGTTTCTGCCGCAGTTTTTCTGCCTGCTTAAATGTGACATATCTTTTGCTGTTTTGTGCAAACACAAAGCCTATATAGTCAGGCATAAGCTCATTTACATAATCTATATCGCAAGTGTGCCTGAGTCCGCATATTTTTATTTTTGTCATAATATCCCTCGCAGTTCTGCAAGTTTATCTCTTTTGTTTTCAGCACGCATAAGTGTTTCTCCAATCAGAACAGCATCTGTGCCGATTTCGCGAAGCAGTTTTATATCCTCCGCAGATTGAACACCGCTTTCCGAAACAAAAATTACACTATCAGGCACAAGGCTCCGCATTCGCTTACTGTTTTCCGTATCAACGCTGAAGTCTTTAAGATTGCGGTTATTAACTCCGATTATTCTTGCATCTGCACTTAGTGCCGTCATAATTTCAGCCTCATTATGAGCCTCCACAAGAGCGGAAATTCCCAATCCGTCACATATCTTAATATAGTCTTTAATCTGTTGCCGTGTTAGAATTGAGCATATAAGAAGAACCGCTTTCGCACCCAAAATCTTTGCCTCATAAATCATATATTCGTCTACCGTAAAGTCTTTTCTTATACACGGGACAGAAACATTTTCGGCAATTTCCTTTAAGTAATCATCACTGCCTAAAAATCTGCTCGGCTCTGTCAATACAGATATACAATCCGCTCCTGCCTCCTCATACTCTTTTGCAATTTTGAGATATGGAAAGTCAGGTGCAATCAAGCCTTTTGAGGGAGATGCTTTTTTGCACTCGCATATAAAAGCAATATCCTCTTTTTTAAGTGCATTTTCAAATTCAAAGCTGCCTTTTGGCAAATTGTATGCCATATCTTTAATTCTGTCAGCGGATATTTTGCTTTTTGCTGTTTCTGTACGCTTTTTTGCAGACAGTGCCAATTCATCAAGTATTGTCATATTGTTTACCTCATTTGTTAGATAGCTCAATAAGTTTATTGAGGGTTTCTATCGCCTTGCCTGAATCAATAATCTCCGCCGCAAGTTTTACACCCTCTTCCATAGACTCTGCCTTGCCGCCGATATACAGCGAAGCCCCTGCATTCATAAGAACAGCGTTACGCTTATGTCCTTTTTTGCCATTTAAGATATCAATGGTAATTTTTGCGTTTTCCTCAGGCAATCCGCCTACAAGGTCCGCCTTGGTGCAACGCTCAAAACCGAACTTCTCAGGCGTAATGGTATAAGTCTTATACCAACCGTCTTTAACCTCGCAAACAGTAGTAGGCGCACTCATAGAAATCTCGTCAAGCTTATCCTGACCATATACAACCATACCACGCTTTACCCCAAGGCTTATAAGCACCTGTGCCAAAGGTCCTGCAAGGTACTCGTCATACACACCGAGTAGCTGGTATGACGGCGAACCGGGATTTGTGAGAGGACCTAAAATATTAAAAACGGTGCGAAAACCCAACTCTTTTCTGATAGAGCCGACATATTTCATAGAGGTGTGATACTTCTGTGCAAAGAAAAAGCAAATGCCAACTTCGTTTAACAGTTCAACACATTTTTCCGGGTCTTGATTAATATTTACACCTAACGCCTCAAAGCAGTCCGCAGTACCGCACTTAGATGACGCCGCACGATTGCCATGCTTTGCAACCTTCATACCGCCTGCCGCCGCAACAATTGCCGCCGTAGTGGATATGTTAAAGCTGTTGGAGCCGTCTCCGCCCGTACCGACAATTTCAAAAATCTCCATACCGGTTTTAACTTGTATTGCGTGTTCACGCATTGCTGCGGCACACCCTGCAATTTCATCAGTAGTTTCAGCCTTGGCACTCTTGGTGGAAAGTGCCGCAAGAAATGCCGCATTTTGAGTTGGAGATGTCTCGCCGTTCATTATTTCATTCATAACGGTGTATGCCTCGTCATATGTCAAATCTTGTTTATTTACAATTTTTACAATAGCCTCTTTAATCATATTATTTACCTCCGTTAATAAAATTTTCAAGTATCTGTTTCCCGCAAGGCGTCATTATTGACTCGGGGTGGAATTGAACCCCGTATATTGGGTATTCCTTATGTTCCACCGCCATAACCTCGCCATCTTCGGTAACTGCCGTAACCTTAAGACAATCGGGTATGGTATCTCGCTCTGCCGCAAGAGAATGATACCTTGCAACCTTTATTGTTTCAGAACAGTTTTTAAAGAGAACACTTGCCGTATCCACCTTTGCATCAGACTGTTTGCCGTGCATAAGATACTTTGCATAAGTCACTTTCGCCCCGTATGCCGCACATATTGCCTGATGTCCAAGGCATACACCAAGAGTCGGAATTTTTTGAGAAACAGTTTTCGCAACTTCCATAATCATTCCTGCGTTTTCAGGTCTGCCGGGGCCTGGTGAAAATATAATTTTTTCAGGTATGAGTGCTTCAATTTCTTTTGCCGTCAATTCATCATTCCGTATTACCTTGATATGGGAATTTATTGCACCTACAAGCTGATAAAGATTATATGAAAAGCTGTCATAATTATCTATCAGTAATATCATAATTCTTCCTCCTCGGCAAGTTTTAGTGAATTTATAACAGCCGCCGCTTTGTTTAAACATTCCTGATATTCCTTTTCGGGAACGGAGTCATAAACAATGCCTGCACCTGCTCTTACAAAAACCTTTCCGTTCTTTTTATACGCAATCCTAATAGCAATGCAAGTATCAAGATTTCCCGTAAAATCTATATACCCTATGGCACCGCCGTAGATACCTCTCTTGTTGTTTTCAAGCTCGCCTATCAGTTGACACGCTCTGATTTTCGGAGCTCCCGATAGTGTTCCTGCAGGAAGTACGGAGCTTACGGCATCAAGGGCATCGCAATCCTCTCTTATCTCTCCCCTTACAGTTGAGCCGATATGCATTACGTGTGAATAACGCTCTATACTGTGCAGTTTTTCAACCTCAACAGTTCCGAATTTACTTATTCTTCCCAAGTCGTTTCTGCCTAAGTCAACAAGCATATTGTGTTCGGCAAGCTCTTTTTCGTCTTTAAGAAGTTCTTTTTCAAGAGCCTTATCCTCTGCCTCTGTTTTTCCTCTCGGCCGCGTTCCCGCAAGAGGGAAGGTGTGAAGTTCGCCATTTTCAAGCTTTACAAGAGTTTCAGGCGACGCACCTGCCACCTCCACATCTGTTCCCGAAAAGTAGAACATATACGGCGAAGGGTTCACTGTTCTGAGCATTCGATAGGTATTAAACAGACTTCCCTCAAAAGGTGCTGAAAGGCGGTTGGACAAAACAATCTGAAATATATCTCCCTCTTTGATATAGTGTTTTGCCTTTTCAACCATACCGCAAAACTCGTCTTTTGAGAAAAGTGCTGTAACTTCACCCGTTAAATGTCCGCTTAAATTCTTTTTCTTTTCTCCGTTTATAAGCAACTCTTTAAGGTTGTTTAATTCGTAAATCGCCTTGTTGTATGATGTTTCTATATCATCAAGGCTTATATTAACAATAAGTATTATCTTCTGACGGTAGTTATCAAAGGCTATAACCTTATCAAAAAGCATCAGGTCCACGTCCTTAAAATTCTCGGTGTCGTTTACGTTCGTTATGACCGCAGGCTCGCTGTAACCTAAGTAATCATAAGAGAAGTATCCCACAAGTCCGCCTGTGAAGGACGGCAGATATTCAAATTTAGGGCTTTTATATTCCGATAATATCTCTCTTATCTTATCCTGTGGATTATCTGTTTTAAAGCTTATGTCCCCCACCCTCATATTACCCTTTGAACAAGTTATCTCTAATTTTGGGTCAAAACCTAAAAAAGTATATCGCCCCCATTTTTCGTATTCAGCAACAGACTCGAGAATATAACAATGATTTGAAATATTTTTTAATATTCTCAACGCCTCAATCGGTGTACAAATATCCGAAAGAACTTCACAGCTTACAGGCAAAATATTATACTTACCTGTTTTTGCATACTTTTTTGCTTCTTCAAAACCTGGCATACAGTTCACTTATCTATCCTCCCAAATAATAAAAAAATCCTCGACAGATTAAACAATCTGTCAAGGACGAATAACTAATTTATATCCGCGGTGCCACCTTGATTTACAGCTTACGCTGAACACTTAACGAAGTACCAACATACTCCTGACTTCTAACGCGAGTCCTACGTCAGTGCATTTAACACTGCCCTTAGCAGTCCATATTACTCAGAGAGTCTTTGTGGAACTCACACCATAATCCACTCGCTCTAAAAGACCTGCTCTGCCTTTTTTCTGCCTCATCGGTTTAAATATTAATTTTTGAGGATTATAACACATTTTTTTCTTGTTGTCAATACCAAATTTTCAAAATTTTCAAAATCAGTTCAACATATTTCTATATTTGTTCTGATACCTCTTGCTTTGCCAAATCCAAAATTTCAGCTACATCACTGCCGTTTATATCCAAATTTTCTGCCTTGAAAAACAAAACATCATCAATTCCAAAAAGCTTTTGAGCCAATGCCTTTACATATTCAAACCCAAGATTGTCGTAAATCATTCCTCCTGCAGTTGTAACATATATCAAACATTTGGCACGGCATAACCCCTGAGGCACGCCGCCTTTATACCTAAACGTAATTCCGCATACAGCTATCTGCTCCAAATATGTTTTCAACATTGCAGGAAATGCCAAATCCCAATAAGGTGCGGCAATTACAACAGTATCCGCCATCGCAAACTCCTTGGCATAGCGAAACATACTGTCCGAAAAATAATTTTCACTTATGTATTTCTCTCTTAAAGAAAGCATTTTATTATCCAACGGCTTTATCTCTTCCCGTGATAAATCAACTTCACAAATCTCTCCCTTCAGCTTTTCCAATACACACTGTGCAAGCTCAAGGGTTCTGGACTTTTCACGCACACAAGCATTTACAAATAATATCTTCTCCATACAAATCGTCACATCCTTAAATTTACGCAAACAGCATAATATTTTTTAAGTAATAATTATAATCTTATTTCAACGGGGCTGTCTATTTTCAATTCATCAGGTTTTACAGTGCAATTAAGTGCCCTTATATTTACGCCTTTCTTCTCAGCCTCTGTCAACGCCTCTGCAAACTCTAAATGAGTTTTTCGGTTGGGTGTAAAGTATTTGCAATTCTGCATTTGTATAATAAAGAATACATATGCCTCATAGCCCTCCTCAACACATTGGCACAGCTCCTTGATATGCTTTATTCCCCGCTCTGTGGGAGCATCAGGGAACATCACAATGCCGTTTTCTTCAAGGGTTACCCCTTTTATCTCAGCAAAAATCTTTCTGCCGTCGGCTTCCATATAAAAATCAAAGCGTGAGTTCTTATATCTACATTCGGGTTTCAGCAAATATATATTATCTGCAAAGCTGCCACTTGACACCCATTCTCCAAACACTTTATTCGGTGCCTGGCTGTCCATATTGATAAGCTCCCGACCTTTAAATACCGAAATTAAATCATATTTTGTTTTCCTCAATGGATTATCCGACCTTTGAACGTAAATCCTTGCTCCCTCGGTCAACAGTTCTTTGCATCTGCCTGTGTTCTTTACGTGGCTGATTTCACGCTTGCCCTCCACCTCGATTTCAGCTATAAATCGGTTGGGACGCGAAATAAATACAGCCGGCAATATATTATCATATTTCATATTATCACTCAATAACTGTTATTCATAATTCTCTCTTAATCCACTTTATGTCCTTATATCGTCTGACGCTATGACGATTTTTCATAATCTCTAAAATATCCATAAAAATTATCTCCTTATTTTAAAAATAAATTAGCCGTTTGTAAAAGTCTGAAATCGCTTAGAACAGGGATATCTTGAGATATACTCTTATATATTTTCTCCACTTGGAGGCTCCCTTGTGTAAAGGGA
>CACYTW010000061.1:7070-17008 GCA_902777435.1 uncultured Ruminococcus sp.
CTCCCGTCACGCTTTGCGTGCCACCCTCCTTTACTACATAGAGGACTTTGGAGAAAGTTATCCACAATTTAGCGATTTCTCATTTTACAATCACCTATTAAAAATAAATTTATTCATCATAGATACCTTATGTTATCGCAAAAATTATCTGTTAAAATCAAAATCAATGTGCTTTACAAACTCTTTTGCCTGAAGCATTGCTCCCATTCTGTTCGGATGTACTCTATCCCATGCCAACTTTGAAGAATGTTGAATTTTACAGAAATCTTCAAACATTTTTTGAAAATCCACAAAATATAGTGAATATTTTTTTGCAAGCTTCTTGCATATCTCTACATATTCGTCCATTCGTTTACGCATAAAATCTTCCCTGTTTACTTCAATATAGTATGGTGAAATAATAAAAATGCCCTTTACCTTATCTTTTATTTTTAAAATCATCTCTTCCATATTTGACTCGTATTCATCAGGCAACACAGCAGCATCAGCTATGGCAGGAACATCAAATTGACGCCATACATCATTGATACCAATGCATATAGACACCCAATCCGGATTTAACTCTACAACATCTCTATCAAATCTTTCAGCAAGGTCGCGACTTGTATTGCCGCTTATTCCACTGTTGGTTATACGAATATTAAGTTCAGGATACCATGCAGTAAGAAGATTTTCTACTTCCCTTACATACCCGTTTCCAAGATTATCAGAAAGCCCCTCACCGACAGGATTAACGCTCCCCATATCGGTTACCGAATCACCTGCAAATACGATTCTATCTCCATTTTCAAATAACATTTCTTACCCTTTCCTCCTATAAACATTCACTTAAACAAAAACTCGAACAATTCAAATGTCCGACTTATTTATTAGATTTCGATTTTAGTATATCATATATTAAAGTATTCCACAAGAAAAAAATCACAATTTCTCTTATCTCTTCCCATTTATCTTTTAACTGAAAACGACAATTTTATTTTAGATAATAGAGAACAAAGAAGATATAAAAGAGAAAAGTACAAAAAAACGACAATTTTCGTAAGAAAGTTGTCGTTTTTTAACTTTTGTGTACGATATAAATGCTTTTTTATATAATCAGTTTATATTATTTAAAATTTGATTTTTTATTTGAATCATTCCTTTATAAGTTGGATGACCTTCAATTTTCTCTATATGGTTAAGCATAGTATAATTTATATCGTAATGCTTACATATATCTAAAATGCCATTACATATATCATCTCTTAATTCCGTATTAATTATAATGTGAATCTTCTCTTTTGACACAACACTTTGCAACTTATCAATAAAAAAACAAATCCCCGGTAATATTAGTTTCAAATCTGAAACTGTCCAATCAGAAAATTTCAGTTCTCCGCATAAATTTCCTGACCATGAGTCATTTGTTCCACCAAACACAAATATACGATCAATTTTATTTTTAACAAAAAAACCTGTTTCAATCAGTACATCAAGTCTATGAATAAAAGATGATGTTGCAGAGCAATCTCCGCTATATCCGGTGTTACATATTGTAGAGCCTGACCAACTATTATTCATAATAATATCAGAGTCCGTTTCTTCTGCAAGCATTTTCCACCAAGTGTGGGTTACATCACATACATTTAATTCATTCGTTTTTGGATAATAAGTAGCATATCCTTCAGGAATATATCCTTCATATGTTGAATAGCTATCGCCAAATATTAAAATTTTTTCTTGATTCATATTTCCTTATTTCCTTCCTGCTTATTAGATTTCGATTTTAGTATATCATAAATTAAAGTTTTTCGCAAGAAAAACTACCTCTATTATTCATTATTCATTACAAAAATCCTTTCTTAATGAATGATGAATATTGAATAATTAATAATGAAAACAAAAAAATCCCATCTTGCGATATGATTTTTGCTATTGGCTTTCGCGTACAAAATATATGCCACCAAATACTGCTATGAAAAAAATTTTCCCTTCCATCAACTGTGATGGATTAAATACATTCATTCAATTAAAGAAATTGCCCCTGTTTTTCATATTATTAAACCATATAACAGATTAACAAAAGCGTTAATAAAAGCACTTGGTTATTTATGTGATATTGCAAGGGCAATTGTTCTTTCATCCTTGTCATTAACAGCGCAGTAATAATGATATACTACACCATTATGCCTTATAACATAATTCTTGTGAGCGTATACATTTTCATAATCAAATTGCGGTTGTATCAGCGGCTCTCCGCCCCATCTTGTCCATTGTTGCAAATCGTATGAACAAGCAAAAGTGTTATATGTCGTAATCCCTGTGAAAACAAAATAAATCATGACATAAATGTCGCCCATTTTAACTATTTGAGGATCACCTGTAATTCTAAATTGTTCATCATTAATGATAGGTTTATCGCCGTACCGTTCCCAATTCTCTCCGTCGTTTGAAACCGCCAGATAAATGACCTCACGGTTATCTTTAGGCTTTGCGTTATATACATTTACATATTTGTATCCCGTAGTCATGGCATCGTCACGGAATAAATATCCTTTATAAATAGTTAAGCTCTCATGTTCTCTTACATCATTGTCGAAAGGTGATAAAATAGGCTTTTCAAAGCGTTTAAATCCGTTTACATCCACAGGATTATCCGAATAAGCCAACCCCATACTCAACGGATCTGTTTCGTATCCGTCCAAATTGCCTCCAAGATATGCCATATAATATTTGTCGTTTACTTTTTCAAGTTCATTGCTGCCTCCGAAATTTATGTCGGGAAACGCTCCGTAGCCTGCACATTGCCTGCTGTCCCAATGATTTTCGCCATTTCTTTTAAAAATACAGCCTACATCTTTCCAGTTAATCAAATCATCACTTTCGGCTAAGACAGTTTCATACCCCGAAGCATCGGCTTTTACGAATCTGATATAATAAATATACCATTTATCATTATGTCTGAATACAGTCGGACTGTCTACTAAATATCCGTCAAGCTTGATCACCGGACCAACCTTATACGGCGTTTTGAGTTCATTATAAATGCGAGCCATCATTTTTTCATCTACCATTTTGTTTGATGTGTTTTTAAAATCAATCATATTTTAAAACCTCCGTCAATCATCTCATTAATCATCTCATTTTCCAAGTCTTCATTATTTATGCAGGTTTAGAATATCGAATGTCCATATCATCATTGTATCCGTATGGTTTGTTCTAATTTATATATTATCCCGCTGTCTCCCGTTCAAGTCCTGTGCAAACGGGGGTGGCATCTACTGTTTACTTCTCACTCGGATTTTTGCAAAAATGCTCAAAAACCGCATAAAAATGGGACAATGATATTTTGCTGTAGTTTTAAAATAACCACCAAAAATATTTCTGTTAACCATAAAATCATACTTAAACAAACTGTCCATAATCCACAGCTTCTTTTGGAAGAGCCGAACAATTTAGATATCCGACTTATTTATCAGATTTCGATTTTAATTTTGTATATGATAAATTATAGTTTTCCACAAGGAAAACTTACCATTTCTCTTATCTCTTCTCTTTTATCTTTTAATTGAAAACGACAATTTTTTCAGATAATAGAGAACAAATAAGAGATAAAAGATAAAAGTACAAAAGAAAACGACAACTTTTTTGTTAAAAATTGTCGTTTTCTTTTGGTACACCTTCGGGGATTCGAACCCCGGACACCCTGATTAAGAGTCAGGTGCTCTAGCCAGCTGAGCTAAAGGTGCATCTCTTAAACACGAGTTATATTATACTACGCTGGAATACAAATGTCAAGTGTTTTTTTCTAAAAAGTCAAAATTTTTTAAAATTTGTTTTTTAAAATTTGTTTTTTATATTATAAAAACAAGCACCCTTAACAAAAGGTGCTTGTTTTTGAAATCTAAAAATTATTTGTTAATAAGATCTTTGAGAGCCTTACCTGCTTTGAAAGTAGGAACTTTAGCAGCAGCAATCTGCATTTCTTCGTTTGTACGAGGATTTCTGCCTACTCTTGCAGCTCTCTCTCTAACTTCGAATGTACCAAAGCCAACGAGCTGAACCTTTTCACCCTTCTTAAGTGATGCTTCAACTGAATCTACAAAAGCCTTAAGAGCAGCTTCTGCGTCCTTCTTTGTAAGATTAGCCTGTTCAGCAATAGCTGAAACTAATTCTAACTTGTTCATTAACATAATCTCCTTTAAATTAAAATATATATTTTATGGGTCTATTTTACTATATATTTATTGAAATTTCCACATTTTTTTTAAAAAAACAGTAAATTTGTATGTTTGCACAATTTTTCAAATGATAATATGTCAATTATGCTCAGTAAAATGGCATAAAACACACGTTTTTATTGTATTTACAACGATAACTTATTATTCAGGATTGTTCATCCGCATCTCATTATACTCTTGCCGCGTGATTAAAACCTGTCTTGGTTTTGTTCCCTCATATGGACCGATTATATTGTACTTTTCCATTTGGTCAATAAGTTTAGCCGCACGTTGATATCCCATTTTAAATTTACGTTGGAACATTGCAACAGATGCCTGACCGTTCTCCAAAACGAGTTCTACCGCCTCATAGAACATCTTATCTTTTGTACCGTCTCCGTCGTCATCAGCCTCCTCTGCCTGCTGAGTTTTTACGCCTGAATTTACCTGTTCAACCTCTTTTTGAATATTCTCTATTATTTCTTCGTCATAATTCGCTTTATACTGCCCTTTAATATAATCTATTACCGCATCTCTCTCTCGGTCGCACACAAAGTTACCTTGTATTCTGATAGGCTTTGCCGCACCTCTCGGGCTATACAGCATATCACCTTTACCCAACAGCTTTTCTGCACCGCCGCAGTCAAGAATTGTTCGGCTGTCCACGCTTGATGATACTGATAGAGCTATTCTTGTAGGTATATTGTTCTTTATGACACCTGTTACAACATCGACAGATGGTCTTTGTGTCGCAATAACCAAATACATTCCTGCCGCTCTTGCAAGTGCCGCTATGCTGTTAATCGCACTTTCAACCTCATTTTTGGCGGCAAGCATCAAATCTGCAAGCTCGTCAATAATTATCACTATTTCAGGCAATTTTGCGTCAGGCTCGTCAATTTCCTCCATAAGCTTGTTGTAATCCTTTAAGTTTCTGACCTTGTTTTCATTCAACAGCTTATATCTGTTTTTCATTTCGCCAACTGCCCAATTTAATGCACCTGCCGCGTGCTTAGGATCAGTCACAACAGGAATTAGCAAATGGGGTAGCCCATCATACACACTCAACTCAACCATCTTAGGATCGACCATTATCATTTTTATTTCATCAGGCCTTGCCTTAAAAAGTATACTCATAATCAAAGAATTTATGCACACACTCTTACCCGAACCCGTACCGCCGGCTATCAATGCGTGAGGGAAGTCGGCAAAGTCCGCAACCACGCACGAACCGCTTATGTCTTTGCCTAATGCAAATGCCGTCTTTGATTTGAACTTTTTAAAGTTGTCGCTCTCTATAACCTCCCTTATAGAAACAGGAGTTGCTGTTTTGTTAGGAATTTCTATTCCTATTGCAGATTTGCCCGCCACAGGCTCAATTCTGACACCTGATGCCGCAAGACTTAGTGCTATGTCATCAGCCAAGTTTGTTATCTTCGACACCTTAACGCCCAATCCCGGCTGAAGCTCAAACCTTGTTACGCTCGGTCCTTGTGTTATATTTATTATCTCTGCATCCACCTTAAAGCTACGCAGAGTATCAAGTAAGCGGTTTGCTTTTTCTTCAAGCTCACTCTTAATTTCGCTTCTGCTTTTCTGCATAGGCTTTGGCTTTTCTAACAAATCTACTTTTGGGAGTCTGTATCTTACAATTTTAGGCTTTTGCGCCTCTTCTTTTATCTGTTTTTCCACTTTTGCCTCTATTGTCTGTTCTTCCGCCTCCTCAACAGCCATTCTTTTACCTGCAAGAACCGCTCTGTCAAGAGGAACACCCTTGTCAACTGCCTTTTGCGTCATATTGTCCAGCACATCCTCAAGCTTTGCCTGTGACGGCGGTTCATAATCTGTTCCCTCTTCGTTTTCCACAGGTTTTTCATAGTTGCCGTTTTCGTCAGGAAGTTCAGATATGACACCTGTTTTCATATTGTCAATATCAAATGGCAAATCTTCAGCATTGGCTATATCTGTACCCTCAGAAATAAGACCATCAAAGATTTCATCATCCTCTTCAAATTTAAAACGCCTGTATTTCTTTTCTTCTATATCTGTCGGCTCATCATCTATTGGTTCTTCACCGCCAAAATACTTATCAAAAAAGCCTTTTTTCTTTTTCGGCTCGTTATTTCCGCTCTGTCCTTCTGACTCACGTCTTTTTCTTAGTTTTTCTTTAACACGTTCAGATTGCTCGGTGTACTCGGGAAGTTCAAACTCACCCTCACCATCTGCATCCTCCTCATATTCTTTCTTGCCGTTTGCAAATATACCTGCAATGCTTTTAAATACTTTTCCTATTGATACTTCAGTAAGTAAAATTATAAACACAAGCTCTGCCGCAATTGCAAACACCCACGTTCCTGCCGAGCCAATACACAGGTAAAGCAATCCGCAAAGTCCGCCGCCGATAACACCACCGCCATTGCAGTTGATGCCGTCATTCCACAGAATAAGAATATTGTCAAAAAATGTGTCACCTGTGAACTCATAGTTGCCCATTCCCATAGATGTAATTACTGATGTCATTATCATTATCAATAAAAGCATCACAAGTCTGAAAACATTTTTATCCCCGACCTTATCCAAAAAAACTTTTATGCCTGTAACTACAATAAATATGCAGCTGACAGATACAGATACCCCCAAAAGTCCGTAACAAACATTTTTTATCCCATTGCCGAGAGCACCTGTCATATCGCTTAAAAATGAGCACGCCAAGAAAACGCCGAGAGCAATCAACAAAATTCCTTTTATCTCGTTTGAAAGCGTTTTATTTTTTATGCTTCCTTTAGGAATTTTTGCCGTTTGCCCTGTCTTTTGCTTTGATCCCTGTTTCTTTACTCCGTTTTTGGGAGGTACTTTCTTCTTTGCAGGGGCTTTTTTTGTTTTTGTATTTTCCGCCATAATAATCTCCCTATCATAAATTTTCAAACTGATTTTGAGTGCAATATCGGTAATATACATTATATTATAGCATATTTTATCGGTTGTAAATATTAAATTTGTGTTTCAAATAGAAAAAGCTCTCCTTGTGTAAGGAGAACCTTCAAAATACACATAATCCGAAATATTTTTCATTGCAGTTGGGTTTTTCGGGACGATGTGGGCATCGTCCCCTACAAATACGCAAGGGAACCTTTTATAAAGCCTAATCATATATCTTCAGCTTTTCTTTGGCAGAGCATATTAGTTCTCTTGTTGCCTCATACGGACTTTCCGCCTTCATTATGGCGGAAACAACACAAATTCCTTTGATACTGCAATCTTTTAATACATCAATATTATCCTTATTAAGTCCGCCTATGGCATTTACGGGAATAGGTACTGCATTGCAGATATCGTTTAGGGTTTCCACAGAGGTCAATACGGTCTTAACCTTTGTTGTGGTTGGATATATGGCTCCTACCCCCAAATAATCCGCACCCTGGTCATAGGCTTCCTTTGCTTGTTCAACAGTCTTAGTTGTTGCACCGATTATAAAGTTATCACCCAATATCTTTCTTGCAGTATCAATCGGCATATCCGATTGTCCAAGGTGAACGCCCTCAGCATCTGACGCCATTGCAACATCAACTCTGTCATCAATTATAAGGGGAACATTATACTTTTTAGAAATCTGATGAACTTTTTGGGCAAGCTGTATATACTCTCTCGTATCCTTGTTCTTTTCTCTCAGTTGAAGCAAGGTAACGCCACCCTTTAAAGCCTCTTCAACTCTGAATAAAAATTCATCTTCGTTATAGGCGGAGCTGTCCGTTATAAAATACATTTTTGTATTAAGCTCTTTCATTTGGCTTAACCTCCAATTTAATCTTTTCTTCTATATCTTTGGCATCAAGTGTCGACAGTTCGTCTAATAGACTCACCATAAATGTTCCGTTTTTTCCGTCAGTATACGCTTTTTCGCCTGCTATACCCAACACAGCACAGGCGAGAACCGCACCCAAATAAGCCGACGTTGACGGCAAAAAGGTTGCAGTAAGAGCGCCTAACATACAGCCTGTTCCCGTAATATCAGACAGTTGCTTGACGCCATTGCTTATACAGGTATATTCACCATTACACGCAACCACATCTGTTTTCCCGCTTGCAAGTATTGTGCAATTCAACTTTTTTGCAAGCGTATCCGAAACGCTGATAATCTTTTCTTTATCGAGTTCCTCGCTGTCTACGCCCTTGGATTTGTATTCGTCTTGATATAATGCGTATATCTCTGAGTAATTACCCTTTATAACAGCAGGCTTGTATTTTTTGATAATTTTTTTTGCATAAGCCTTTCGCATACTGCTGCAAGCAACTCCAACCGCATCAAAAACAATAGGTATATTTTTTTTATTTGCGGCTCTGCACGAAATTTTTATGGACTTCATCCTTACATCAGTAATATTCCCAATATTAACCAACAGCGAATCACTTGATAAAGTGATGTCATACACCTCTTTGGGATGTTCTGCCATTATGGGTTTATTCCCCAATGCCAGCACTGTATTTGCACATTGGTTTATGGATATTGGGTTTGTAATACAATGTATCAGCTTTTTGCTGTTTTTTATCCCGTCAAAACCTTCAGTTAGTCTGTTTATCAACGGCACTTCCCTCTCTCTTGATTTTTTTAATAAGATAATATATTACTCCTACGCCTATAAAAGCTATTAAGACCACCTTTGCGGCAGCAGACCACAATCCGCTTTCAAACTTGAATATACTGCTTGCAAGGTTAATTACAACATAGCCGATAACACCGATTGCGGCGATAGATACACTGTTGCCGAGCAAGCTGCTCTTGTCGGCATATACGTGTGTTTCCAACTTCTTTTGGAAATTCTGTAACACTCCGTTTTGCGACAGCTTTTTAAGAAATGCATAGGCTATACTTCCGCCGATAAGGGTTCCGCATATAAACGAAGGAACGTAGAAAAGCCACGATAAGCCTTCCTTTCCCCAAATAAACGTCATAACAGGGTATGACACAATTGCACCGATTATACCTGTACCGATTATCTCACCCAGCACAGCAAGCAACAGATTTCCCTTTGACATTCTGTAAAATACGCCTGACAAAAACGCACCGAATATTGCACCTGTCAACGCAAGTGGAGGTATACCCATTGTCAACATTCTTATTATGCCGATTATTACAGCACAAGCAAGCGAATACCAAGGTCCCAGCAAAACGGAACACACAATATTAATAAAGTGAGCCATCGGGCACATTCCCTCTACTCTTAGTATGGGAGATATAACGACACCGAGAGCAATCATAAGACTTAACACCAACATCCTTAAAAGTTTTTTTGAATTTTTCATATGTATTCTCCTTGTTTCAAAATAGTTCCAACGCATAATATGCATTGTCGGTCGTGAATTAATTTCCACCTCTCACCTCGAAACACGAGTTCCCATCGCAAAATTCAAAGATGTCAAGCGCTCCCTTGCCACCCGAAGACTTACCCTCCTTTCGTAATACAAAACACGGACAACCCTATGAGGATTGTCCGCCCGAAATCAATATGACTTCCTGCGGCGGCATTATCCGCATCAGGTATAAAGGTCGAAGTTCGATTACTTCCTCTCAGCCTGCTGTACAAGCTCCCTTGTGTTTTAAAATTATATACATTATATACCCAAATCTGTCAAATTGCAATAGTTTGACAAAAATTTTTCGCTTTTATTTATGCTCTGCAAGCCACTTAAACGCAGAATAAGCATAAACCGCACTACCCACAGAGAGAGCCGTTTCGTCAA
>CACYTW010000062.1 GCA_902777435.1 uncultured Ruminococcus sp.
AAAAAATAATACGATTATTAAGTATGCACGTACAATTGATGTAACCAAAAGTTTTGAACCTTATGATGATTTATTTCAGTATAAGGGTACACTTTATCACCATCAAGATTGGGATTTGCTCTTTGATATGGGTCAAAAATTTTTAGAGCTGCAGCCGGATACCCCAAAGGTTTTTTATATATGGGGACATTCATATGAATTTGATATTTATCCCGAACGTTGGGAACAGTTCGATGAATTTTGCAAAATGATGAGTAACAATGACGATATTTTTTACGGAACAAATAAAGAGGTTTTAATATATTAAACGCAGTATTCTGCCTAACGGAAACAGGAATATCATAAGGGATTACCTGTATCTGTTTGAATATAGTATTTTAAGCGGAGAGATTGATAAAGATACTGCTGCACCTTAGGAAAAAATCTGCCGCCGAAATAAAAAATTATCGGAGCGGGCGGACTGATATTTTCATATGAATAATCATGGAATTTTGTGTTTGGAAAGGTCATTTTTGTCAGCTCCTGTCTTGCTCGGATTTTAGTGATTTGCAAAAGAATGAGTTTCAGATTGAGCCGTATCATTGCTTCATTGGCGGTGATACGGCTCAACCTGTATTCGAATATACCTCGGGCAAAGCTATGTCATAAAGCCCTTACGGATGTGAACTTTGTTTGACTAAAAAATTTGAGGGCATAAAAATATTCCCTCCAACTCGTGAAGGGAATATCCGGGGGGCTTGATTTTCTTTGAAAAGCTGCTGATTGTGACAACAAAATGAATAGCAAAAAAAGCTGTCTGTATTCAGACAATCGGAGCAAACGTATCTTTGGTCATCTCTGCCGTAATTTACTATCGTCAGGTTATCTTAAAGCTCAATTGACCGCAGTTATCGCAAATTCCTACAATGCGATCCAAATTTTCAAAAATCATATTACTTAACCTTTATGTTAATATCAACATTTGCCTTTTTTAAAACTGTATGTTTTATTATTATAGTCTACAGTCACTTCGCTTCCGTCGGAATACACTATATGGTAACAATTTTCACCTATTTTTTCATGCTTATCCATAAACTCATATTGAAGGTAACTCATCTCTTTATATAGATCCACTGTTTTAAGTGCAGCTTCCGTTCCCGATTTAACATCTTCGCTCGTATCGACTTTGAAATCTATATCACCCATCCAATCCGAATCGTCTGACACGAATTTTGAATAGTAATAGATTACCGGTCTTCCGCCACATTCTATTAAGCGAAGCATTGCGTCAGGATTACGATTCAGCACTGCATTGACCGTACCGGCATAAGGATTGCTTAAAACAATGCCATGGAATACTATATGCCAAAACGGAACATATTCCGAGAACAAATCAATACTCTCAACTTTTCTGTTTAAGCCGTTATCCATAGTGGTGTAAAGTATGAAATCACACTTCTTCATACTGTGTTCCATACCAACCTCACATCCAACCGTACCGAAAAGTTCTCTTGAATATTCAAAAAGTTTATCGAAATAATTGCAAGCCTCTTTTCTGTTTACTTTATGCGAAGGATTATAGCAATATCTCGGTGGCGTTGCCGTTATAACGTCTATATATTGTGCTCCGTAAAATCCAAGCTCTGCAACCGGCGGAAATGTTTCATACGCAAGTTCCAAGGATTTTTTCGGGCATATATTGTAGGTTCTTCCGCCGCCCCATCTTTCAGCTTCTATACTCGGCGAGCCGTCTTTTTTACGAGCCACAAAATCCCAATCAAAGTTTTCCGCCAGGGTATAAGAATCGGTGCTGTTTGTGTGAGGAGCAATGGTATAACCCAATTCTTTTGCCGTCTTTATAAGCGACAATAAATCGTCTTTGCCGCCGAGAGTCTCCTCAGGAGGCAATATCTGCGGCCATCTGCCGTCGTGTCCGCCTTTATTCCAGCCAACAAGGCAAAATTCGGCTTTTTCTATTCCGGCTTTCTTGTATTCTCTCATCAAGTGCTCGACCTGCTTAAATGTACAGGCAACATGAACGGGCGGCTCATTTTCTTCGGTCTGTTCGAGAACCGTACAAGGAACCGGTTTCCAGCCCATTCTCACCCTTACGCAAACCGACTCTGCGGCATACTTTAGATGTTTATCCAATCTGTCCCTTATGCTGACAAATCCGTTATCCAAAATGTACTTTCTGTATTCTCTGCCCATAGCACTGTAGGATAAATCACCCTCAAGCTCGTGAATTTCCAACCTTATATCTTCATATAGATCTTCTTCTTCAACCTCAAATCTGAAATAGAATTTATAGCTGTTGTTCACAACAGAAATTCTTTGACTTGATATCTCCCTCATTCCCGATGCCATAGCAATATAGGCTTTATTGTTATGATTGATTCCCAATACATAAAGATGCGGATCATAGTTTATGTATTCGTCATCCGAGCGCTCCGTAAAGTATCCGATTGCACAATCGTGCATCTTCGCTCTCCACCAGCCTCCGGGACAAAGGAAAAATCCCGTATCTCCGGCATTAATTTCGGTTTCGTTTACCAAGACATCAACATACTTTACTTTAGTGAAATCAAGAGTTTCACGCTCGATAATCGTATGCCTTACCCTTTCTTTTTTTTCTGTTTTCGGATTTATTTCCGTTACCGAACCATCTGAGAATTTAACAGTAGCTTCAAACATAAAATTACCTCCTCTGTTTTTTCGTTTAGTTATATAATGTAAACCACGTTATTCCGCTTTTTGAGATTTGTTTCTGAAAATTGCAACAACAACAGCCAAAAATGCCAACGATTCGGCTATCAACCCCATATAAGAACCTACAAAAATATCATATGTAAACATCATAACATTATTTGTAATGCCTATAACTCTTGCAACCTTTACACTTTTTTGCTTAAATGAAATTGTTGCAAGCGTAGATGTCATAGCAGGCAATATACTGAAGTATCCCTTCCATGTCAGAATTGCCGACACAATATTAAAGGCGATGAAAATCCACAGCCATATACGGCTTTTAAAAATTTTCTTGTCATCGTTTATAAACACGAATTCGCGTACAAGGCATATTGCATTGACGGCAAAAGCAGATGTTGCCCCCAACAACAAATAATGCATCGCCCACAAAACATCCATAACCATCTTTGTTTTTAGCACTTTTTTCATACTGTTAAACTGATACAGCATAATAAATGCTGCTATGCCCGCCGCACCGAATATCTGTGCAATAATAGAGTTTGTAATCATTTCGTATTCCTTTCTTGAACGCTTTTATTTTTCTCTTGATTCTATCACACCATTATGATATAATCAATTATAAAAAAGAACAAGTGTTTTGTAAAAACAAACATTTAAGGAGAAAATCAATGGAGCTTCAAGATATAAATCCGTATTTAAGATTTGTACAAATAATAAACTATAACCCTACATCCGAATACTTCATTGCGGTGGACTATCATTTCTACTTTATGATTTCAGAGCATTGTATACTGAACGCTGAAAATACCGAGTATCCTCTGCAATACGGCTCAGTCGTGATAATTCCGCCCGGAACAAGATATAAGTTCTACGCTCCGTGCAAATTTAAGATTGTAAGTATAAATTTTGATTACACTCAAAACCATTCTCACATAGTAAAGGAGGTCCATCCTGTAAAGGCTGACGAATTCGATTCTGATTCGATTATTGAAAGGGTGTATTTTGAAAACTTTAAATTTTTAAATGAGTCCGCAGTTATTAATCATATGGGGCATTTGTCCGAACATATATATTCGGTTATTGATGAATTTACATATAAGAAACAGTTGTATCGCACCGCGGCCTCAACTATTTTTAAAAATCTGCTTATCGAAATTACAAGAAACATAATATTTGATACAAAGGGTTCTGACGTAATAGACAAAATACTTGATTTCATTCACTGTAACTATTTATCAAATATAAATAACGAAACACTCTCACAGATAGCAGGCTATCATCCGTATCATCTGAACCGACTTATGAAGCAGGCAACGGGGACAACTCTGCGGCAGTATCTGATAGGCTATCGAATTGAGGCTGCAAAGGATTATCTCAGGAACACAAATTATCCCATCTCAAAGATTTCGGAAATGTGCGGATATAACAACTTCTGTAATTTCTCCTCCGACTTTAGGAAAAGAACCGGTCTTACGCCCAGTGACTACCGTATTGAGACACAGCACCTGTTATAAATATTGCAGTCGCGGTTTCATCATTTTCAAAGTGTTGTTTTCTTTTTGCAAATTTCCTTTTTCACATAACAGGCGATATCGAATAATACAAAACATTACAGCTTGTTAAATTCTGTAAAGCCTCCGTCACCTCATTAATCAGCATATTATACAGTGTTTCATACTTCTCCGCGCACATATTCCGCATTTGCGCGTGCAAGCAAATCTACCACACGGTTTTCGTTGATTCCGTGGCTTAAAATTTATATTCCCCGGGACATTAAAAGCACAGCGTTGCTGCAAATTTCTCTGCCTGTGAGACTTCAAAGTATGAGGCTAACCATTAATTGGTTAGCCCCATACTCGATTAGCTACAAGGTCAGTGTATAAAGAATGAAAAGTGAATTTCCTTTTCATCGAGGCGATATTGTTCTATGAGCTCAGGACCGCAGCTGGCAGAACCAAGACCGGAATTTTTGTAGTCGATACGGACATTGGTAAAACCGTTCTTTTCCAACTCGTCGGTGTGCTTTGCCTGTTCCAACATATACGAGGTGTATTCACTTACGCTGAATTCAAAGAAATCATCGGTGAAAAATTCAAGTCCGCTGTTCATTTTCAGCCATTTGCTATGCCAATGATTCCCATGCTCCTGAGGCATAGGATACGGGACATATTCCTCTGCAGCGGTGCTTTCGTAGATTCCCTCCTTGGTGTGGTAATGCATATCGCAGTAGCTTTCCTGCTTTCCGCAGCCAAAGTAGGTAAATCCGTCATTAGGCTTTTTTAAAGTAAATTCAAAGCCGAGACGCGGAAGGAAGGACGCCATTTCCTCCTTGACCCTTCCGTTCAGGGTCACGCGCACCTCGCCGCCGCGATAAAAAGCATACTCCGTCTCAAAGTGCAGAAACGGCGTTCTGGAAATGCCGGAAAGTGATCCCTTTACAGTGATGGTGTTCCCGTGTACGGTACATTCATAAACCTTTGTAAACAGGCGGTTGAAGTTCTCTGCGATTACATTGTCCTCGTACAGATTCCAGAATTGCTTCACCTTGCGGTCATTGTCTGTCGGAGCGCGGTGTACCGTCAGACGAACTCTGTCCGCAAGCAGCTCTTTTCCGTCCCTAACCATACCGGTGATGCCGCCGTAAAGCTTGCTGAACCGATATTGGAAGTCTTCTCCTGTAATGATAATCTCTTTTTCATTTTCGGAAATCAAATTCAGCGGCGCCTCCAATATGTGTTTTTTTACAGCAACGGGCAATTCCAACTGACACATTCCTTCCTCAAATCCGTCCTTTTGCATTGTGATGGTGAGATATGTCCCCATACGGCAGGATTCGGGAAGAGCAAACGGGAGGTCAATCTCTATGCTTTCGTGGGGAGCAAGGCGGATAGGCAGCTTTTTGCTCTGCGTAATCTTTCCGTCAATGCTGAGTTCCGCCGTGATATCACGTTCCGCAAGGTCGGTGAAGTCAAAGCGGTTTGTAATTCTGATTTTGCTGCCGACAAGCTCGGTATGGAAATTCTGATAGGAATATTTCGCATTCAGCGATCCGGCTTTCAGGCTTCTGTCCGCAAAGACAAGTCCGTCAACGCAGAAGTTGCCGTCGGAGATGGGCTCACCAAAATCTCCGCCGTACATTGCCACGCCGTTTTTCAAAACCATATGGTCCGCCCATTCCCAAATACAGCCGCCGATAAAGTTTTTGTGGTTGTACATACACTCTACGTAATCGTGAACATCACCCGGACCGTTTCCCATAGCGTGTGCGTATTCGCACAAAAACAGTGGTTGGTTCACAGGCTTTGTCTCGCAAAAATCTTCACATCCCGCAACGTGCAGATACATTCTGGAATACACGCCGCTGAGTGCCTCTGCCATTTCCTTTTCGGCATAATTATTTAGGGAGCTCTTGACACTCAAATTCTCACAGTGAATTAATCTCGACGGGTCATAAGCTTGTGCCCACTCAATCATTTTGCGGTGATTTACGCCGTGTCCGCTTTCGTTACCCGTGGACCACATAATGACGCAGGGATGGTTTTTGTCGCGGCGAACCATTCGTTCCATACGCTCGACAAATTCCTTTTCGCATTCCGGAAAGTCGCAGGGCCAGTAGCCGTGATCAACGTCATATCCTGGCGCTTTGTACGCAAAGGAATAGCGGTTGCTAAAACCGTGTGTTTCAAGATCCGCTTCGTCAATGACATAAAAACCCAGCTCGTCGCACAGATTCATAAATTCGGGTGTGGGCGGATAATGAGAGGTACGGATGGTGTTGATGTTCAACTGTTTCATCAATAACAGGTCTTTTTTTAAATCCTCCTCACTCATAGTGTAACCCTTTTCGGGATGTGTATCGTGGTGATTCACGCCCTTTAATTTCACGGGAGCACCATTGACCAAAAGCTCGTTCTCGGCGCTGATTTTTATATCCCTCATACCGACCTTAAAGGGGATAAATTCCGTTTTGCCTTTTACGATAACGGTGTATAGGTGCGGCTTTTCCGCATTCCAGAGAATAGGATGCTCCAAGCTCTCAAGCCTTATTTTGCCGTCATAAATCTCATAACTTTCTGCGTCAACGGTGATGGTTTTGGAGTCCGCGCGGATAAAAACGTCTTTGATGTGATTTTCCTCTCTGGACAGCAGATAAACATCGCGGAAGATACCCGAAAAACGGAAAAAATCCTGATCCTCCAGATAGCTTCCTGCACACCACGTTAAGACCTTGGCGGTCAGAGTGTTTTTTCCCTTGCGGACATATTTGGAAATTTCAAATTCCGCCTGCAAATGCGATCCCTGTGAAAACCCTACCCGATGTCCGTTAATATACAGATACAGGCAGGAGGAAACGCCTTCAAAAACGATGTAAGTCTGGCGTGCGAGCCAGTCATCGGACAGCTCAAACTCCGTCTGATAAACGCCGCAGGGATTTTCGTCCGGCACGTACGGCGGATCCACAGGATATGGATAGTTTACATTGGTATACATAATTTGCCCATAGCCGTACAGTTGCCAACATGACGGAACGGGAATATGCTCCCATTCCGTGATGGTTTCCGGTATGTCGATATCACGGGCAAAATATTTAAAATCCCAATCGCCGTTTAACAGTTTATAGTAGGGAGAGCGTTCTTTTTTGCCTTCCAATGCCTGCTCCAGAGTGGCATATGGTATGTAGTAAGCCCTCTGCGGCTCTCGGTTTTCGGATGTTTTTTCAAAATTTTCATATTCTCTCATACTGAATCCTCCGTATTGACAAAAGTATTTTATATTATTATAATGATATTGTATCATAGGAAAAATCGTTTTACAATCACAATTTATTGATATAAAATAGCACAATATTGAGGTGAAATGATGAAAACGACACAGTATTATCCGGTTCTTACCAATTACGTAAAATCCTTTCCGTTCTATGTCTGTACAATCGGAATATCGCAGCGTCAGGAACCCATTTGCAGGCCGAACGGAATGGAGCAATACCAGCTTCTATACACGGTTTGCGGCGAGGGCAGAGCGGAGGCAGACGGCAAAATATATCCGTTAAAGCCACATACCATTTTGTTTTCGCCGAAAAACACGCTGCATTGTTACTATGGGTATACAGAGGATTGGCGGACAAAATGGATTACCTTCGGCGGCAGCGGAGCTGATATGTTTCAGAACAGGGGAACAGAAATATGGGAGCTTCCGGAAGCTTTCAGCTTTCAAGACTACCATTTCAGAATTATGCGGCTGAGGGAAACAGAAGAATGGGAAATCAAAAGCAGTGTGATTTTATATGAGCTGCTTTTAAATTGCAGGGATTTCTCATCGACGATGCAGACCTCCGTCTATTCTCTCAAGAACCGACTTGAACCTGTTATAAATTATATTTATGTACATTTCAGGGAAGATCTGGATTTGTCATCACTTGCATCGGAAATCGGTGTAACGGAGGAGCATTTTTGCAGAATTTTTAAAGAATTTGCAGGTATTCGCCCGTTTGAATATATCACAGACCTCAGAATCCAAACGGCAAAAACGATTTTGTTCGAAAATCCCGAACAAAAAATAGAGGACGTCGCAAGGGAATGCGGCTATCACAGCACCAGCTATTTTATCAAAAAATTCAAGGAAAGAGAGCATATGCCGCCACAGAAGTATCGTGCTATGATTTTGAACACGGCGGCTTTCGACGATAAAACTCCGCGGGACAGGAGCCGGTAAAGCTTTGCACGGCGATGTAATGGTTTACGCACCGTTGCTGTGTAACGGCAGAAAGAATAATCTTAGTATTGTCTATTCGGCTGTGGATTTTTTCAAGCTCGGTTGTATATTAAAAGATTGTCTGTTTAAAAGTTTTATGACAGGAGTACTGCATAATCGGTCGGCATTAAATAAAAAGGAAGTGCGGCTAAGGCCAAGACCAGATAAGGAAGTAATTTTGAAAAATTTAAAAATTTAGCTGAATTGGCATAGCAAAGGCAAAAGATAGAGCTGAAAACTCAGTAAAATGGGTTTTCAGCTTTTTCTTTTTATCCGCACATTCGTCAAAATAAATGCCTTCTGATAAAATGAAGATACCAAATTTGAAGGAGGCGTTCATGCTATGAAAGAAAAATTTATTAAAAACGGAATTGAGTATGTAAGAAATGGTGATTACTACATTCCAAACCTAACTGTACCCGATGATAAAGTATATAACATCGGCAAGTACGGCAAGATGCACGCAAAATTCGTCAAAGAGAATCGCCCAACCGTTTACTCAATGAAAATGCTTAACGGGACTTGGCTTGCATATCTTGAAGAAATTGACACAACTGCAAAAGAAATGGTTAATAATCTTATAAAAGATATGGTGGTCAAGCAAGGCATTACAGAAGAATTAAAGGCAAAAGACCAAATGGCTTGGGTTAGCGCTATGAACAACATTCGTCACTCGGCAGAAGAATTTGTCCTTAGAGATTTTATATATTCGATGGAGGTGCGAAAATGAGCTTTATTGAAGAATTGTATTATGGAAATATAAATCCGAATGAAAACCGGAACAGAAAACCACTGCCTTATGAAAAAGCCGTGCAAACTTTTTCTGAGATTGAATGTAAATTAACAAAAGAATTGAACGGCGAAAACTTAAAACTCTTTAATGACCTTGTAAATGCAAGTGATGAAATAAGTGCTACAAGCGGTGTCGAAAACTTTAAAATCGGATTCAGACTTGGTGTGCTGATGATGTGCGATAGCTTGTTTTCTGATAATAGTATCATACTGAAAGATTAGTTTATAACGGAGGTATATGTAATGAAAAAATCAATCATATCCATCATATCAATCGTATCAATTTTATTAAGTTCTTTTTCTGTGAGCGCAGCAGAGGTGCCGAGAGAGTCGGTACCCTGCAATGCTTCAAATGAAGCAATAGTTTTAGTTGAAAGTTTTATAGGCGATATTTTAGCAGAGGTACAAAATGGCTTGGGATATGCCGATGCGAGAGCGAAATCAAATCGCATATTCTTTAATGCTTGGCTAAACGGACAGACAAACGGTTATAGCTATGGCGAGCTTGTTGATATTGCTAATGCTGCAATATGGCAATACCGAGATATGTATCTGCGACCTGACTTTTATACAAATAATCTTGAAAAAGTCAGAGTTATAATTGCTCCTGTAATTGAGGATTATAAATCCGGTAAAATTACTTATGCGGAAGCAGAATTTAAT
>CACYTW010000063.1 GCA_902777435.1 uncultured Ruminococcus sp.
GAGAGGTGCCGACAGATACACTGCACCCAATATTGAGTTGCGAGTTCTCGCCTGCCTCTCTCATCACACTTTCCATATGGTTGAATGTATCGATTATATGTCGTGCATAGCCAAGCATCTTTTGTCCTTCTTCTGTAATATACAGCTTTTGAGAAAGTCGTTCAAACAATCGTGCACCATAGTATTTTTCAAGCTCTGCTATGGCCTGACTTATGGTAGGCTGTGAAACGTAAAGCTTTTGTGCCGCCGCAGTCATTCCACCGCTTTCTGCAACGCACACAAAAATTTTCAAGTGCCTGAGAGTCATTTCACATCACACTCCTTTACGTCATTATACTATTTTTATCAGGTTTAGTCAAATGACAATTAAAGTATAGATAAGGGTCCCTGCAACACCGCTTCCAAGGATTATGGCAATGGGGTTAGTTTTGAATTTACGCAACAGAACAAGAGATACCGCAAACAATCCCAACTCTACAAATCTGAGGTTTTCTATGGATGCTGAAAACAGGTCACTTTGAAAAAGTCCAAGCATTAATATAGACAATCCTGCCGAAGCAATAAGTGCAACTACCGCAGGTCTAAGTGCCGCAAGAACTGTCTGAACCCCACCTACAGTACGATATTTGTAGTAAAAATGAGCAAGTGTAAGGCAGATACAAAATGATGGAAGAATACAGCCAAGGGTACAGAGCAGCACGCCGCCGACTCCTGCAAGGCGCATTCCCACAAATGTGGAAGAGTTTATCGAAATCGGTCCCGGGGTCATTTCGGCAACGGTGATTAAGTCCGAAAATTCCTCTATTGTCATAAGTCCGTGAATGTTAACTATTTGGTCTTGAATAAGCGGTATTGCGGCATAGCCACCACCCACGCTGAACAATCCAACCTGAATAAATGCAAAAAATAATTTTAAAAGTATCATTTGTTTTCCACTCCTTCTGCCACATTAATGCGGTGTTTTTTTTCTCGTCTCCAAAAGCAAGTCTGTAATTCCGATTATAAGGCAGGTAATAATGACAAGCATTGCACTTACCTTAAGTAAACAAGTACATATAAACGCGACTATCATCATTAAAATATATAAGACACGCTTTGTCTTGCACACGTTTTTTGCAAGGTTTATTACTACATCGAATATAACAGCCGCTACCCCTGCTCTCATTACCTGAAGTGCAACCGCAACATATTTGTTTGTTCTGAACTGATTATAAAACAGCGATATTACAGATATTATTATCATTGGCAGGAGTATGGTTCCCAAAACCGCCACAACAGAACCGACAATACCTGCCATACGATAACCTATAATTACTGATGCATTTACAGGCAGAGGTCCAGGTGCCGATTGAGTTATTGCTGTAACATCAAGCATTTCGTCTTCCTCAAGCCATTTAAGCTCTTCTACATATTTTTTCTTCATAAGTGACACAATAACAAATCCGCCGCCAAACGTGCAGGCACTCAGCATAAACATAGATTTGAACAATGTCCACAATTTATTTCTTCTCTCATTCATAGAATTTACTCCTCTTAAAAATTTTTCATCAGAAGTTTTTGTCCCTCGTCTTATTAATAATAACATATTATTTATTATTTGTAAAATATATATGTTTTATTAATCATATAGGTATTTAACTATATCAAATCTTAAAAAAGGAGCGGCAAAATCAAATTTGCCACTCCTTATATATCTGTATTTTATATCTTTTTTAATACCATAATTTCTGATGTATAGTCCCTATCCGCCAATCGTCTTAAGCCTATATTCATTAGAGCCTCACCCGAATATTCTTTTCCTGTAAGTTCGTCCCTATACATACAGTTTTCTTCAAGACCTTTTAGTTTAATAACAAACTTGGGTGATGATGGTGTTCCCTTTATCACAAAGATTTCAACAATAACAGTATTGGTATCCTCCGAAATAAATTCCCATACTGTCATATTGCCCTCAAACGGTGATTTAATCCTGTGCATATCACCCTTATGAAAAACAGAGCTGTATTTCTTGTAAAACTTAATCTGCTCTTTAACGCTTTCAAATTCTTCATCACTAAGCAAGCCGAGGTCAAGCTCATAACCGAACTGTCCCGAATACGCAACGCGTGCTCTTGTGTCTATATCGGTTATGCGATATATCTGATGATTTGGTACAGCAGATACGTGTGCCCCCATAACATTTGTCGGATAGCCATAACTTGTTCCTGTCTGAATGAACTGTCTTTCCACAGCATCGGTATCATCACTTGTCCAGAATTGGTCAAAGTAATAGAACATACCCATATCAAATCTTCCGCCGCCGCCTGAACAGCCCTCCATAAGAATGTGTGGGAACCTTGTTTTCAATGTTTCAAGCACTCTGTATAGTCCGAGCATATATCTGTGAGCCGTTTCCCTCTGTCTGTCGGCAGGTAAAATAGCTGAGCCGATTTCGCTCATATTTCTGTTCATATCCCATTTGATATACTCTATGTTGGCGTTGGTGAAAATATCAGAAATGATTTCTATAATATAATCGCACACATCATCTCTTGAATAGTCAAGAATTAACTGATTTCTACCCAAAGAGTGACTTCTGCCCTCTACGTGCAAGCACCAATCCGGATGTTCTTCGTAAAGCTTGCTGACCTCTGAAATCATTTCAGGTTCAAACCATAATCCGAATTTAAGTCCGAGCTTATTGACCTTTTCAGCAAGTCCCGAAATGCCGTTGGGGAGTTTTTCCTTATTGACAAACCAATCGCCCAATGATGTATGGTCATCATTTCTCTCGCCGAACCATCCGTCATCAAGAACCATCAATTCAATTCCGGCTTCAGCAGCCTTTTTTGCAATATTGACAATTTTTTCTTCGTCAAAATTAAAATACGTTGCTTCCCAATTATTTAAAAGCACAGGTCTTTCTGCATCTCTGTATAGTCCTCTGCATAATCTGTTACTGATTAACTTGTGGTATGTATGGCTCATTTTAGAAAAACCGCTGTCCGAATACACCATTACGCATTCAGGTGTATTAAAGCATTCGCCTTTGTCCAGCTTCCACTCAAAATCAAATGGGTTGATACCTGTATATAATCTTGTTCTGTTATAAGTATCAACATACACTCCTGACTCAAAGTTACCACTGTATACAAGGTTCATACCATATACCTCACCGCAATCCTCAGTAGCTTTTTTTGAGGCAAGGCATACAAATGGATTAAAAATGTGACTTGATGCACCTCTCAGGCTCTCAACAGATTGCTTTCCGTGAGATAACGGGCTTTTTTCGATATGTCTTTCTCTCGCCCATTGACCGCTGAACTGTACAAAGTCATAGTCCATATCAGGCAAATGGATACAGCCTGACATTACATTTTTCAGTTTAACTGCACTGTTGCCGTCATTTATTATGACTTGACTTCTTGTGATAACATCTCTGTCATTATACGCCGTATATCTTATTACAACTTTTACCCCTGTAAGCTCGTCCTTCAAGTAAAGTTCTAATGTCTGTGCCTCGCTGTCGGACTCAACATATGTGGCAGGCAAGCCGTCTATCTTTGGTTTGCCGTCATATATGTTATATCCGTCATAAAATAACTTTGAAATAGTGCTTCCGTCCTCATACTGTGCGTGAAATACAGGTGTTCTGTAATCTCCGCTTCCGTATGTAGGAAATTCAAGAGGCAAAGCCGTCAATGAAGTTACAGCATCAAAATCAACAGACTGTACCGAAAAGGCTTCTTCTGTGTAATATTTAAACACGAAATCGAACATATCATCTATATTATATTTTTTATTTATTCTTTTTCCGTAATGGATATGTATAGGCAGTTTATTTTCATAAATTCCTATAACATAGCTTGTATTAGGCGTTTGTAAATTAAAAATTTTGTTCTTGTCGTCATAAATTATCGGCATTTTATTTTGCTCCATCTTTATATTTTATATTTTAATTAATAAATTTTTCTTTTAATTTGTCTCAATCGAGATTTTCTGTGGTGAACATCGGCGCAGGCAATCCTGTATCATCTGTCAGATTAGGAGCCTCGGGATATTCGCCCCAGGCATATCTTGCATAAATCGGTTTACTTACGGATTTACTCGTCAGAATAACTTTATTGCCCTCTGTTTTTGCCTCTGCATCATAGAACACTTTATCCTCACCTGCAACCTCAAACTCCATAAGTTTGCTTGCATTAAGCGTTCCATCCTTTATTTTTTTGGAGGTGATTTTATCAGCATACTTTTCCTTCGGCATAATTCTGAGAGAACCCGTACAATTAAAGGTCAGAATAAGTTTATTGTCACTCTGCTGAGAGCTTTCATACATAGGTCCGGAAACATCAACATCTGCACCATAGCAATCCCGCAGAGCGTATGCGGCAAATCTTTCCCCCACAACTTTTTTATTCCAAGGGTGAATATCATCACGACAGCTACCTTTGCCACCGTCATAGTTGCCGAACACATCTGTGAGAGCAACCATACCCGTATTTTTCTTAACTCCAACTGTTTCGAGAGCCAAGAACTGTCCCTGACGGACTAAAGATTCATCAACCTTGTATCTGGTAAGCTGTGTCCAATAGAAAGGCAAATCCCTTCCCCATTTACTGCGGTAGCTGTCAATAAGTCCCGTAAGTGCATCTCTGTATTCAACTGCAGACATATGTGTTCTGTATTGGTCTGCCTCACCCTGATACAAAATAATACCCCTGATCTTCAAATGTTCAAACGGATATATTCTGTTATTATACAAATCTCCGTCAGTACTTGTAAACTTTCCATTGGAATATCCCTTTTCAACCCAGCGATTAATTTCCGTATCACCGACAGCAACATTTATTATACCAATAGGACTATTTGTTTCTGACTGTAATTTTCTTGCAAAATAATACCCCACAGCCGAACAATACGCGACCGTATCAGAGTCCGCCTCACGCCACATCACTCCGTCACTCGGCGGATTATCAACAAGTGCCGAAGCACCGTCAGTACCTTTATTCCAAAGATTATATATACGAATATTGCTATTTTGGACATCAGCTCTATTCTTAAGTTCTGCGGCAGAATCATCCCCTGCCATCATATAGTAATCCATATTTGATTGACCTGTGCAAAGCCAAACGTCACCGAAAGTAATATTTTTGTATATTGCACTTTTACCGTCTGCTTTAACTGTCATATCATATTTACCGCCGCAAGAGAATGTACCTAAATTTACTTCCCAATTTGAGTTCGCACCTGTTTTTGCAGACTTGACAACCTCACCGCCAAGTGAATTTTTTATAATAACCTCGACAGTTGAATTTTTAGGCGCTTTACCCCAGACAGTAAATGGCTGTTCTGCTTGAACCATCATATTATCGGTAAACACGGATGCAACTGAAAATTCACTTGACGCATCATTTACCCTGAACGTCAAAACAGACGGAATTGCCATTGAACCATTCTTGTCGAGGACAGCAACTCTGAATTTGTCGCCATCTTCTTCAACAAGGTTGTTAAACAATAACTCAAACTCTGTTTCTCCTTTAGCGGCAAAGCTCTGTTTCAAGGCACTTCCCTGCTTAAGAACGCCATCTTTATTAATAACGCACGCCAATATTGTCGCAGATAACTCATTACCCTCATTATAACCACATAAGGATAATTTAACGGCACTCTTACCGCCCTGCGATTTTGTCTTTGTATAACCCGATGTACCCATCCATTCGATTTCGGTGATATTTGAGTTGGCAGGTATATCAGCCTTGAAGTATCTGAATTCGCCAAGTCCGCTAAATTCTATTTCATTCCAGGAATTTTCTGCCTGTTTTGTTCCTTGAACAACAGCAATCTCTACAAAAGTTTTATTATCCTTTGACGCATAAAATCTTGTGCCAAAGGAATTATTGATACTATCCGTTCTTTCCCCTGTATAATATCGAATTTGCGAAAACATAATGTTTACGCCCATATCCAGAACAACAGACACATCTTTATCAAAAGACGGCATAGAAGAAACATTGCCATCATACAGTTTAAGAGCCTCTTCCTTCGTTCCGTTGGTCACATTGAGTTTTTCAGCAACAACACCTCCGACAGGCTCAACCTTTTCGTTTCGCATATAGATGCTCAGCCTTCTGCTTAAAATATCACCCGGAAGTACATATTCTGTTTTGGCAAAAGCAGGGCCGGCTGCTAAAACAAAAAAAGACAGCACTGCCAAAAAAATTATCGCAACCCTTTTTTTCAGCATATAACCGTCTCCTTTAATAAAATAAATTTATAACATTTTACTACATTTTATCATATTTGTCAACACATATAAGAGGCAACAATGAGATTATTATTGCCTCAATTTCCTTTATTTTCAGCATATTCCTCTCTTTTATTAATCAACTTAATAAAAGGATTTTGTTCTATTGCAAATTTAGTAACAACATCTATCTTTTCATAATCTGTTGAATTTGTTATCGCTATTAATGTAGTTAAATCATATCCTTCCTCCGCAATCAAGTTCGCATCAAATTCTATAAGAGGGTCGCCCATTCTGACAAAATCACCTTCCTCCACATAAGAATTAAAGTACTTTCCATTCAGATTAACTGTATCAATGCCTATATGCATCAATATCTCTGTGCCGTTATTCGACATAACCGCAACAGTGTTCATACCATCTGTCAAACTTATAATTCTACCGTCAACAGGCGAAGCAAGCAGATTTGTTTCCGGAATTATTGCCGCACCTTCCCCAAAATCACCCTCTGCAAACAACCTATCAGCTACGTCATTTAATCGGATAACCCTTCCCTTTATCGGTGCATACACCACAGAATACGAAACGTCATTTTTCTTTGCTCTGTTGCGGAATATAACTGATGTAAAAAACTTCCCTATGGCTTTAATACTGCGATATAATATATTTTTATCTTCTTTTTCCTCAAAAGAGCCATCAAAGTTACCTATATGGTTAAGCTCAGTATATACATTATTCACGCCGTTGCCAATTACAACCTGATATTGACCATAGTTTATCAGAACACCTATTACGCCCTTGGTTTTCTTTAATTCTTCAGTATCCGCAAGTCTTTCGTCTTGCAGGTCAAATCTCAATCTCGTTACACAGTACATAAGCGATACAACATTAGATTCTCCGCCTACACAGTTTAAAATTCTTTTTGCAATTTTGTTGTAATCCATTCTATTACCTCCGCCTATATATCATTGACAGAGTATAAAATTTTATCCATAAAATGAAAAATGCTCCCTTGTGTAAAGGGAGCCTAAAATTATATTCTATATTGAATTTGAATCTTGGAGTATATCATCAATAGCATCACGGACTTTATCTTTTGTTTCCTCGTCTTCGCTGTCGCTTATTGAATAATCAGAATTTTCATCAGTATCAGATTTTTCATTATCCGCATCTGACTTTGACTTCTTGTCGGCGGAATCATCTCCGCTTGCAACTATAAAATTGTTCTCTTCGTCAGGCTTATAGACAACAATATCACCTGCTTCTATTCCCGATAATATTTCAACTATTGTACCGTCCGAGATACCATATCTTACACTTACAAGTGAGCATCCCTTAGGAACCTTTATCTCAGGATATGCAATCTCATTTTCAAAGCTTTCGTCGCTGAATTTGTCCTCTGTTCCGGCATATTCTTGGTTTTTAACAAGGACAAGTGCATTTTGCCCGTCGGACATTAATAAAGATTTTTCAGGAACCGAAACAGCTTTTTTAACAGATGCCAAAATAATCTTAGCCTTAATGTTCATTCCTGCCTTCAAGTCACCCGGGTCAGAAATCGTTACACATACATCATATCGCGGTTTGCCGTTTTCATCGGGTTTACCCTCGGTCGATACATATGAAATCTCTCCTGCAAAGGTTTGGTCAGGAAGTGACTCAGCAGTAATAGTAGCCTCTAAGCCCTTTTCCATTTCACGAACTCTGTACTCATCCACATCAAATGTGAATGTAAGAGTGCTGTTATCAAGTATAACCATCATAGGGTTGTTGTCATTTGTCATTCCAACATTGTCGCCGACTTTGTTATACTTCTCAACTACAACGCCCGAAACAGGTGCCTTGATTGTATAATTTTCCAGCTGACGCTGTGCTGATTGAACATCTATCTCGCCTGATTTTTTATCATATTTTGAATTTGCTGCAGTATTGCTGTCATTTTCGGATGAAAGGCTCGCAATAACCTGTCCGATCGAAATAGTCCTTCCTACATTAACGCTTAAAACAGCAACCGTACCCGAAACATATGAAATTAGCGGAGCTGTTGTTCCATCTGTTTTAAGAACTGTACCGATTGTACTTCCGGCATTAACCTTGCTGCCCTGCTTTATTGTCAGGCTCTGCAATACACCTGCCTCAGTTGCAACAATACGTGCATTTCCTAACGAAGACTTGTTGTTAAGTGTCTCATCACTTGCCTTTGCCAAATCATTTTGTGCTCTCTCAACAGACAGCTTTGCATCTGTATCATCAATTTTATATAATACATCACCTTGTTTTACTTCATCACCGACTTCAAACTTTGATGTAACGATTTTACCTGCAACCAAAGATGTGATGTTATAACGCTCTCCGGATTGAACAGTACCATCTACTTCCATTGTACGCATTATGTTTTCTTTGCTTGATATAACCTGTGCATATTTTCTCAATGGATTTGCATATGTAATCACGCCATAAGCTGCAGCAGACAACAAAAGTGCAATTATAACAACTCCTGCACAGATTGAAACAAGACGATGATTTCTTATAAAATATGTAATTACGTTTACCTCCTCGTATTCGTACTCATACTCGTCATCATCATCGCTTTCCGCCAAAATAGTTCTAATGTTCAGAGCAGTCAACGCAGAAGCAGGATAAATATTAGGGTTCTCAATTCCATTATCCTTCAAATAATCCCTTACTTTATTAATTGCTGCCTCAACACTATCTTCGCCCTTCTTGAAATCATCCAATTTATTAACAACAAAGATGAATCTGTCCCTAGATTGTTTTCCGCCTACTCTCATACTGTCTGCCACATGACTCAGCAAATTGTAATCATCATTTACTGCTAGCTGCGTTGCGTTCATAATATACAAAACCACTGTTTTTGATGATTCAGACAACATTCTATAAGTTGCCGCCTTATGCTCAGGATCTCTTGAGTTATTTGGTCCTGGTGTGTCAACTAGTACAAGTGATACATCATCTGCCGTGACAAATGGAATATTTCCTTCTACATGTATTCTTGATACATTAGGATTGGAGTTCAATTGCTCCATGATTTCATAGGTAAGTTCCGGATGTGTTTGTATCAGCTTTCCGTCTTTGTCATACACTTTTGCCATGAAACGATCAGCATCGTTATCCTTTATTTCAGTAATAGTTGCAGTGCAAGCTTCTTGTTTTGCAGGCATAAGCCTCTGCTGTAGTAATGCATTTATCAATGTTGATTTGCCCGCACTCATTGTAGCTACTACATTTACCTCAAAATCACTACTCTTTGCCATATTAAATGCCTTAATCACATCTGGCTGGCGTAACTCATCAAATGGTCCATTCTGAATTTCATCAAATACTTCTTGAATTGCTTCCTCTTTGTCTTTTACTTCCTTTGCCGGAATATGTTCTAATTCTATATTAATTCCTTTTTCTTTTGCATCCTCAACCATAGCAACCATATCTTCATAATCTGGTATAGTGCCATGGAATGTAATTTTAAATTCTTTGGTGGAACATTCTTCAAATAATAATTCTGGTAGACTTTCTACCCATTCTTGAAGTCTTCTATCTTCAAAATTAAGCTTACTGTTCTTTTTTAAGGGTTGTCCATCAATTGTAATCTCTGTAACAAGCTGATAAGGGTTATACTTAATATAAA
>CACYTW010000064.1 GCA_902777435.1 uncultured Ruminococcus sp.
TATTTAATTTCTTGCTCCAAATTATCAAACAAATTTGACGCAAAAAAATCTCGTATCGAAATATTTACTCCATCACACATATTTTTATTTTGTTGCACAAATTGTGGAAATATTTCGAAATGATGCTTACATTATTCCATACAAAAAAGGCTGAGCGATTATGTTTGCTCAGCCTTTGTACGCATATCTTTATTCGTATTACAGATTAAACTTATCGTGGATAACCTGAACGGCACGTTCTGCGTTATCAACCTTAATAAGAACTGATACTTTGATTTCAGATGTAGCAATCATATGAATGTTTATGTCTGACTCAAACAATGCTTCAAACATTTTTGATGCAACACCCGGGTTGTTTGCCATACCTGCACCGACAATTGAAACCTTGCTTAAATCGTCACGGCAAGTAACTTCGTTATAAGACAGTACACTTTTAAGGTCATTTAAAATTTCAAGTGTTTTTTCCATATGATTTTTTGTAACAGTAAAGGCGATATCTTTATTTCCGTTTCTGCCAACAGATTGTAAAATCATATCAACATTTATATTTTCCTTTGCTAAAGCAGAGAATATTTTAAATGCAATTCCAGGAGTATTTTCAACTCCAATTACAGCTATTCTTGCAACATCATTATCGCGGGTAACACCCCTAATTAACATTTTTTCCATATCAGCAACCTCCTTAACAACTGTTCCGTCGACTTTTTCAAAACTTGATTTTACTTCAAGCTTAACATTGTATTTCTTCGCCATCTCAACTGAGCGGTTATGAAGAACATTTGCACCTAAGCTTGCAAGCTCAAGCATTTCGTCATATGTGATTTCATTGAGTTTTCTTGCGTTGGGAGCAATACGTGGGTCGGCGGTATAAACACCGTCAACGTCCGTATAAATTTCGCATTTGTCAGCGTTAAGAGCTGCGGCTAATGCAACGGCTGAGGTATCACTGCCGCCTCTGCCGAGCGTAGTAATATCGTCATATTTATTAAGGCCCTGGAAGCCGGCAACGACAACAATGTTGTTCCTGTCAAGCTCAGATTTAATTCTTTCGGTATCAATTTTGCTTATTCTTGAATTGCTGTATTCAGCATTTGTTTTAAAGCCTGCCTGCCATCCTGTGAGAGATATTACAGGATGATGAAGCTTCTCAATCGCCATAGCGAGAAGTGCAATAGAAATCTGTTCACCGCTTGAAAGAAGCATATCCATCTCTCTTTTGGACGCGTTTGAATTAATTTCAACTGCCTTTTCGATTAAATCGTCAGTAGTGTCGCCCTGTGCCGAAACAACAACTACAACGTGATTGCCGTTTCTTGCTGTTTCTACGACTCTGTTTGCGACATTATTAACTCTGTCAGCATCAGCGACAGAACTGCCACCGAATTTTTGTACTATAAGTGCCATATATTTCCCTCCGTTTTATTGAATTTACTCATTTGCAAGACGAATACAACCGAGAATAGTATAGTCAGAAAGTTCTGAGGTCTTGAACTCCTCTAACTCAGCCATAGTCATTGCAGGAGTAAAGATAGCGAATTCATCAGCATACTTTTCACCATCAAGGGTTATTACATTAAAGCCCTCACGGCAGAAGTCTGCACTGTTTGTATTGCCTTTAAGGCGAACGTAAAATCTGAACGACTGATTTCCAAGAGGTTTAAGATAGCCGTCCTCACCTTTAACCCAGCCTAATTCAATGTGACTTCCTTTGTTCTTTGTTATTTCAACAATGTCAGAAACAACAGCACTTGCTGTCGGCAATGAACCTGCACCTCTGCCATAGAACATAACGTCACCTAAACCTTCGCCTCGAACTAAAATGCCGTTAAAGACATCGTCAATACCGCTGAGGGGGTGGTCTTTTTTAAGAATTAAAGGACACACACCTGCATAAACACCATTTTCGGTTTTTTCTGCCATACCTACAAGCTTTATCACGCCGCCGAACTCATTTGCGTAAGCAACGTCCTCAAGCTTGATTTTGGTTATACCTTCGGTCTGAATATCCTCACTGTTTACATATTTGCCAAATGCCAAAGAAGCAAGTATCGCTATCTTTCTGCAAGTGTCAAAGCCTTCGACATCAGCGGTCGGGTCCTTTTCGGCATAGCCGTTATCCTGTGCACCCTTAAGGGCATCTTCAAAGGTTTCACCCTCTTTTATCATTTTGGTTAGGATATAGTTTGTTGTTCCGTTTAAAATACCAATAACATTAGTTAATTCATTTGATACAAGGCTTGAGTAAAGCGGTCTGATAATAGGAATACCTCCGCCAACGCTTGCCTCAAAGAGATAGTTCACGTTCTTGTCCTTTGCGATTTGCAAAAGCTCTGTTCCGTGCTTGGCAACTAATTCCTTATTAGAGGTAACAACATTTTTGCCTGCGAGCAAAAGCTGTTTTGTAAAATCGTAGGCAGGCTTTGTTCCGCCCATAACTTCTGCCACAAGTTCGATTTCAGGGTCATTCAAAATGTCGTTAAAGTCCTTTGTAAAGCAATCGAATTTGCTGTTCGGAAAATCTCTTAAATCAAGAATTTTGACAATTTCAATAGCTTCACCGCATTTTTTCTCAAGAGAGTCTTCAGAGGTGGAGATTATCTCGCCGATACCGCTGCCGACAACGCCAAACCCCATTATTGCAATTTTCATCTGTATCAGTTCCTTTCGTTTACGGTAGTGTTCTTTAGCTGATTAATCCTCAAACCTGTTAAGTACAATACCTGTGATGAGTTTTGGCCAGAAATAAGTTGATTTCTGAGGCATCTTTTCGTTTGCAAGAGCAATCTCGCGAATTTCAGATACCTTTGTAGGATTAATAAGGAAAGCACATTGAGCTTCGCCGTTCTGAACAGCCTTAATAGCATCGGAGCCTTCCCTGACATAGAACAGGTTTTTCTGATTTCTCATATTTTCTTCGTCAATGCCCAAATGCTTTTCGAGAATCAGCTTATGTAAAACAGTAACATCAAGATGCTTGTATGCATCTGATTTATCTGTTATTTCTTTATCTATTGAGTCAAAGTCCTTTAACTTTAACAGATAGTAATAATTTCCGCCCGTATACATACCAATAAGCTTTTCGTCTACGGTTTTAGCAAGTCTTTCGGTTATGATGCTTGCGTAATCGCCTTCGGTAAAGTAAATCTTAGATGCGGAAAATTCTTCGGTCAAAAAGCCAACGAGAAGTGTTTCGTCAAAACGCTCAATACCGCGAATCAATCTGTGGGTAGGAAAGACAAACAATCCGCTGTTGCTCATTGATACCAGCATCATCATTATATAGTCATAGTCGGCAGAACCCATAGGTGTGCCGTCAGCCTCGTGACGCTCGCGTCTGTAATTGAGAGCCGTTTCGTATCTGTGATGTCCGTCTGCGATAAATAATTGCTTGGTATTAAAGAGCGCTGTTATTTTGGAAAGAACAGCAGGGTCCTTTATAATCCATATATTCTGCTTAATACCCTCGGTGCTGTCAAATGAGATATCGGGGTCATATTCGCTGTTTTCCTCAATAAGTTTGGCAATTGCCTCTTCATCGTCAAGATAGAGCGAATAAATTGGACTTGTGTTTGCCTTGGTTGCACGCATAAGATTAAGACGATCGGTCTTTGCCTTTGATATTGTATACTCGTGAGGCAGAATAACATTATCGGCAAATTCACGCAGTTCAACCAAAGAGATTATACCCTTAAGAGAGTGAACGGGCTTACCATCATCTAATGAAAAAATTTGTTCATAAATATAGAAAGCAGGGCTGTCTTCTTTTATCAACACCTGTTCATCTAACCACTTGTTAAGAAAATCGCCACTGCGTGTATAGCGATTGTTATCTTCTGTATCTGTATCAAATTCCATACCATAGTCTATACGGATAATGTTATTTTCATTCTTGTTATATAGTTCCTGTTGACCTTCCTTTGGAATTATATCGTAAGGCGGTGCAGTAACGTCGTTAAGATTTTTAAACTTCTCTGCATTATACCTTACACCGCGAAAAGGGACTACATTTGCCATTGAAAACATCCTTTCGATAAATTAGATATAGCCATATCATAGATAGAATACGGCTAATAATAGAATAATACACCAAAACACGTATTACGTCAAGGTTATTTTAGCTTAAATTTGTTAAAAATTGTTACAAAACTTGTTGAATTTTTATAGCGTCAATGCAAACAATAATATTGAATAAAACATACAGGAGGTAATAGATATGGGCAAATTTTCCACAGGCTTATTTGCAGGTGCGGTAATAGGTATGGGTATTGCTATGTTTGACAAACGCACTATGAAGTATGCGAAGAAAGCAATGAAAAACGCAATGAGAACCTGTCATCATATGTAGTGAAAATTGAAAAATATATGTATATCAACACATAGCGATAAATTGCAATGTGTTGATATACATATAAGTGATATAGAATTTTCTGCCATATTTTTGCATATACATTATTAGTATTATTGGACAAGGCGGAGGATGAAATTAAGTGCGTAGGTATAAAGCGGTGGTGTTGGATTTAAGAAAGATAGCGAAGTCTGTTGTAATTGCGGCGTTAAGTGTGGCTGTCACGGCCACCGCGTTTAATGTGATAAGAGCAGAAAATTCCAAAAATGACGGAACGGAGAATATTTTAAAGAACAGCAGTGCGGTTTTAAGTATGGCGAATTATGGAAGTGCAAGCATAGGAGAATACATAAGAAAGGGCGGAAGGATTGTTTCAAAAATTTTTCTCGGCTGTGTTGCGGGGAATACCAATTCTGTATTATCGGGAGCCATACCAATATATAATGAGGCTTCTAAAAAGGGGAGGTTAATGATTGCAAGAGAGGAGGGAACAAACAGTATCCCTGAGGAGTATGATTGGGTAGACAAATATGCAGACGGAACAGAAAATTCTCAAAATTCCGATACTGTTGAAACAATACCCGAAGAAAACAGAGCAGGAATAAAAAGTATAAATGTGGCACAGAAAACAACAGACGGCTATCCTGTTGCCATAGGAAACGAAACATCTTACAGCATAGATGTGGGCAGTATGCTGTCACAAAGACCTGATATAGATATGTCGGTATCGGGACCAAAGATTTTAATAACTCACACTCACGCAACCGAGAGTTATTCACTTGAAAACGCTGATATATATGATGTAAAAGTAAGTGACCGCAGTGATGACACAGATGAGAATGTAGTGGCTGTGGGCAACAGACTTGCAGAGGTGCTTATGCGGCAGGGAATAGAGGTTTTACACGACACTATTTTGCACGACAAACCGTCATTTAATGGTTCTTATGCACATTCCTTGAACACAGTTGAGGAATATCTTGAAAAGTATCCGTCAATACAGATTGTATTTGATATACACAGAGACTCCATAGTTTATGATGACAATACAAAGGCAAGAACATTAACGGAAATAAACGGGGAAAAATCTGCACAGCTAATGTTCGTGGTGGGAACTGATGAAAAGGGCTTATACAATCCTGATTGGAGAGAGAATTTATGTGCGGCAATACATTTTCAGACAGCGATAACTCAAAAGTATCCAAATCTTATGAGAAAAATTAATCTCAGAAGGGAGAGGTTTAACGGACATACCACACACGCCTCTATGATAATAGAGGTAGGGACAAGCGGTAACAGCTTAAACGAAGCATTAAACGGAATTGAGGCGGCAGGAAGTTGCATTGCGGATTATTTAAAGAGCCTGTAACATTATTTAAGAAAAAAATTGTTGTAATTTTCCTGTTATAGTGGTAAAATAAACTTTATCATCCCATAGGACAAAAGGAGAGTTACAATGCGAAAGATTTTGGCAATTTGGGCGGCTAAGCTGTCCGCTGTTGCAGGACGAATGATTGGCAAAAAATCATCTTCCACACCGGGAGATATTGCTCTTAAAATCTGCCCTGATATCATTAAGATACTTTCAATGAATGTAAAAAAGGGAATAATCGTCACCTGCGGTACAAACGGAAAGACGACAACCAACAACCTTTTAAATACGGCACTGTTAAAGTGCGGTTATAAGACTGTATGCAATAACTTAGGTGCCAATATGGTAAACGGAATTGCAACAGCCTTTGCGATGGCAAGCAGTATCACAGGCAAGCTTGAGGCGGACTACGCTGTGCTGGAGATTGATGAGGCGTCTGCAAGACGTGTTTTTGCACACTTGACACCTGATTATATGGTGATAACAAATCTGTTCCGTGACCAGCTTGACAGATACGGAGAGATTGATATAACAGTTGATTTGCTTAACGAGGCAATAAATATGGCGAAGGGCGTTAAGTTAATCTTAAACGGTGACGACCCGCTTACCGTTCAGTTCGGTGAAGAAAGAGATGCTAAATACTTTGGCATATCTGAACAGGTGCTTCCGCAAATTGATGAAACAAAGGAAGGACAGTTCTGCGTTAAATGCGGACACGAGCAGGCATATAACTTTTTCCATTACAGCCAGTTGGGCGATTTCTATTGCCCCAATTGCGGAAACAGGCGACCTGCCATAGATTTTGATGCAACAGATGTTGACCTCTCGGATTCTATGAAGTTTACTGTCAATAAAAATCTCAAGATTGATGTAAATTACAGAGGCTTTTATAATATTTACAATATTTTGGCGGTGTATTCAGCTCTGTCGGTTATGGGAGTTGATACCTCGGGCTTTAACTCTATGTTGGCGGACTACAAGCCGCAGATAGGAAGAATGGAATTGATTGACCTTGGCAAGCCTGTGATTTTAAACCTTGCCAAAAATCCTGCGGGCTTTAATCAGGCAATACAAACGGTTATGCTTGATAAAAGAAAGAAGGATGTTATAGTAGCAATTAATGACTTAGCAAACGATGGCAGAGATGTTTCGTGGCTTTGGGATGTGGACTTTGACAAGCTGAGTGATGAGAACTTAAATACACTTACCACAACGGGTATAAGATTGTATGACATATCCCTTAGATTTAAGTATGCTGATGTTAAAGTCGACAACATAACAAAGAGTATGAAAGAGGCAATTAAAAGATGTCTTAAAACCGATGCAGAGGTTTGCTATGTGCTTGTAAACTATACGGCATTATTCTCAACTCAGACAACAATGCTTGAAATTCAAAAAGAACTTAAGACGGGAGGATACGAGAATGGAAAATAAGGAGTTAAACATAGTTCATCTCTATCCCGACCTTTTAAATCTTTACGGAGATAAGGGAAATATTGCCTGTATGGAACACCGCCTCAAATGGCGTGGGATAGGTGCCAATATATTGGCTTGCACTAACAAGGATAACAGTATGAACCTTGAAACAGCGGATATTATTTTTGTGGGCGGCGGCTCTGACAGAGAGCAGAAGATAGTGTGTGAGCTTCTTCTTAAAAAGAAGGACGAGCTTATAAATTACGTTGAAAACGGCGGTGTGCTTGTAGCTGTTTGCGGCGGATATCAGTTGCTTGGAAAGTATTATCAGACAGCAAACTCAAAGATAGAGGGTTTAGGAATACTTGATATATATACTGATGCAGGGGACACCCGATTAATAGGAAATGTTGTCCTGGAGTCGGAGCTGTTTGAACAAAAGATAACAGGCTTTGAGAACCACGCAGGCAGGACATATATAGGAAATCACACACCTCTTGGAAAAGTTCTGTACGGACACGGGAACACGGGCGAGAGCGGTTATGAGGGCGTGGTATACAAAAATATTATTGCCACATATCTGCACGGACCGCTTCTTCCGAAAAACCCTATGCTTTGCGACCATATATTAGGCTGTGCAATGAAGAGAAAGTATGAAGATTTCAACGGCTTTGCCGCACTTGATGACACCCTTGAAAATACAGCCAATAAATATATAGAGGACAGATTTCTTAAATTTTAACGGTGCGGAAAAGTCTTGCACCGTTATTTTACGGAGGATAAAATGTTTAAAATGAATAATAAGACAGCCTCAGCATTAGTCATTGCGGCAGGCGGGTTTTGGGGAGTAATGGGACTGTTTGTCAGAACGTTATCGGGTGTGGGACTTAATATGTTTCAGATAACGGCAATCAGACTTGTTATAGGAACATTAATGCTCTGTGTCCTGGTGCTTATATATGACAAAAGACTTTATAAAATTGAATTGAAGGACTTACCTATATTTATCGGAATGGGTATTTTAAGCGTTCTGATGATGAGCTGTTTCTATTTTGCGGCAATACTTAAAACATCGCTTTCAACTGCGGCTATTCTGCTATATACAGCACCTATTTGGGTTTTGACCGCATCTGTTATATTTTATGGCGAGAAACTAACTGTCAAAAAGATAACAGCATTGATTTGTGCCTTTATTGGTTGTATCTGTGTTTCGGGAGTGTCGTCGGCAAATGTGTCCGTAAGCGGAATTTTGTGCGGCTTGGGTTCAGGATTATCGTATTCACTGTACAGCATTATAGGAAAGTATGCGTTAAAAAAATATCAGCCGTTGACGGTTACGGTATATTCTTTTATTGTGGCGGCAATAGGCTCGGTATTTTTAGCGGATATGCCTAAGGTAATAACTTTGGTTGCGGATAATTTTAACCTGTCAATACTTTTAAACATATTGGGTATCGGGCTTGTAACAGTTTTTGTTCCGTATTTGTGCTATACCTTAGGACTTAAGCATATACCCGCAGGTAAGGCGGCGATTATGGCATCTGTTGAGCCGATGGTTGCCACAATAGCAGGGATATTTGCCTATGGCGAAATACCGAATATTATTGGGTTTTGCGGTATAGTGCTGATAATATTATCAATTGTTTTACTTAATATAAATAATAAAAAAGAAGTCGAAACCCGTTGAGTTTAGACTTCTTTTATTTTACAGGATTAAGCTGTTGCTGATTTTTCGTCTTTGTGATATAAAACCTTTAATATTATCGGTGTTAAAACAGACGAGAGTATTATAAGCAAAATTACAGGGGTAAAGTATGCCGAGTCAATCAAACCAACCGACAAACCTTTTTGTGCAACAATCAGGGCAACCTCGCCTCTTGTCATCATTCCGACACCGACTTTAAGACTGTCGCTTAAATTGTTTTTACACAGCTTTGCCGCCGCTCCGCAGCCTATAATTTTTGAAAGCAGGGCAACTAAGATAAAGCATATGGAAAATACAATCATTTCTCCTGATATTCCTTGAATGTTGGTACGCAGACCTATACCTGCAAAGAATACGGGTCCGAATAACATATAGGAATTTATATCAATCTTTCGTTCTATGTAATCTGAGTCACGAATGTTACAAAGGATTACACCTGCCACAAATGCACCTGTAATATCGGCAACACCGAAAAATTTTTCGGCGATATATGACAGAGCCATACAGAGAGAAAGTCCGAAAATCGGTATTCTTTGAGTGTGGCGATATCTTGAGTCTATCTTCTTAAATATCTTATACATCGCAATTCCGCCCACAAGTGATATGGCAAAGAATGAGAGATTTTTAAGCACAACAACAGGTATGCTTGTGTCCTGACTGCCTGTGCCGATACCTATAACTACTGCTAATACGATAATACCGATTACGTCATCAATAATTGCGGCACTTACAATAGTGGTGCCAAGCTTTGATTTCAGCTTTCCCATTTCAGCAAGGGTTTGAACAGTGATGCTGACAGAGGTTGCGGTGAGTATTACGCCGATAAACAGCGACTTGTAAAAGTCAGGACTTCCAAGGGGTGAAAAGCCGTAGAATGCTGTACAGAGAAGATATCCGCATATCAACGGAACAAGTACACCGATAAACGCAATAAACAAAGCCGTCAGAC
>CACYTW010000065.1 GCA_902777435.1 uncultured Ruminococcus sp.
ACCGGAGATTTTGAATGTGGAAATGAAAAGATAAATCAGCTTTACCATAATATAATTTGGGGACAGAAAAGTAATTTTATCGATGTGCCTACGGATTGTCCTCAGCGTGATGAGCGCCTCGGCTGGACCGGAGACGCGCAGGTGTTTGTGAGAACTGCGGCTATTAATTTTGATGTGGAGCGATTTTTTGAAAAATGGCTGATCGACCTTGCGGCGGGGCAGTTTGCCGACGGCGGCGTAGGCTGGCAGGTACCTTCCAGTAATTTGAATTATCCTGAAAATGTATCTTCCGGCTGGGGAGATGCGGCTACTATTTGTCCTTGGGAGATTTATATGGCATATGGAAACAAAAAAATACTGATAAATCAGTTTGACAGTATGAAAAAATGGGTTGACTATATGCACGATTTTGGAGAGGAAGAATATTTATGGGTTGGCGGTAAGCAGTTCGGCGACTGGTTGGGTATGGATAACCCCAACGATCCGCTCAGAGGTGCAACCTCAAAGGATTTAATTTCTTCTGCTTTTTTTGCATACAGTACTGCATTGGTTATAAAGGCAGGTATTGCAATCGGCAGGGATGTGTCAGAGTATGAAGAACTTTATAAGAATATTGTTGATGCGTTCAGAAAAAGGTTTATAAAAGACGGAGTACCGACTGAAAAAACGCAAACCGCTTATGCTATAGCACTCCATTTTGATTTAACACCCGATAAAGAAAAAACTGCAAAAGGCCTTGCTGATCTTATCAGAGAAAACGGCACAAGACTTACAACAGGATTCATAGGTACGCCGTATCTTCTGCATGCGTTGTCCGAAAACGGATATACGGATATTGCGTACGATTTGTTGTTTAGAGAGAATATCCCCTCCTGGATGTATCAGGTCAATAATGGTGCTACTACGGTATGGGAGCATTGGGACTCGATAAAGGAGGACGGAACTTTTTGGGATACATCTATGAACTCCTTTAATCACTATGCCTACGGTTCGGTATATGATTGGATTTTCGGGGTTTCTGCGGGCATAAAGGTCTTAGAGGATGGTGCCGGTTACAGACATATTTTAATCAAACCAACCCCTGACAAACGGCTTGGATTTGTAAAAGCAGGCATAAAGACCCGTCTTGGCAGACTTTCCTGCCGTTGGAATTACCGCGATGATAAATTGCATTATGAATTTACAATTCCCTGCGGTACAGTTGCGGAAATTGAACTTCCGGACGGCACACGCAAAACTCTCTCTGGCGGAAAATACAGTTTTGTCACAATGGCTAAAAATAAATAAGAAATTGGGGAAGAAAGCTTTTAAGACCGATTATGACAGATGATGTAAAAGAAATGTAAAATAATTTAGAATAGGATGGTGTTTACTATGAATGAAAAAATTAAAATTGGCGTAGTTGGGTGCGGTGAGTTTTCGATTAATTTTATACGGTTATTTTTAAAACATCCGTTAGTGGAAAGTGTGTGCGTAGCAGATAATATTCCGGAAAAGGCAAAAAACTTTGGCGAGATGTTTAATGTATCATATTATGATTCATTTGAAAAAATGCTTGAAGCAGATATAAATGCAGTTGCGATTTTTACACCCAGACATACGCACGGACCATTTGTAATAAAGGCTTTGCAATGCGGAAAAAATGTTTATTCGGCAGTGCCTATGGCATCCGAAATAACACATTGTCAAGAAATCGTAGAGCTTGTAAAAAAGACAGGGCTTGTATATATGATGGGTGAGACTTGCATATATTATCCATGTTCGATTTTCTGTAAACAAAAATACGAATCCGGAGAAATGGGAAATTTCGTTTACGGCGAAGCCCAGTATCATCACGATATTTCACATTTTTCGGAGCATCACAGAAATGATTTGAAAGCAATAGGAGTACCACCGTTTTTTTATCCCACACATTCTTTGTCGATGGTTCTTTCGGCGACAGGCTCATATGCAACAAAGGTAACAGCATTTGGCTATAATGATGTAGAGGATGATCCGGTTTTCAAAAAGGGCGTAAATATTTGGGATAATACAATATCAAATGCATTTTCACTTATGCGGTTGGCAAACGGGGGAGTAATCAGAATAAACGAATGCCGTCGTATCGGAGCAAAAGCACCGAGCTCGTATATATCTGCATTTTATGGTACAAAAGGCGGATATCAATTTAGTAATGCACAACACATATTTAATGTAAGTGACTGTGTAAATCCGATTGCAATGACAGAAAATAGCGACCTGCCTGATTTCAAACAACGTGTTGCAAATCATGAATGGCAGTGGGATTCGTATGCGCCTATACAAGATCATCGAAGATTGCCGAAAGAGTACGAGAGTTTAGAGAACGGACATATGGCATCGCATAAATTCTTGATAGATGATTTTTGTCGTGCAGCATATAATCACACCTTACCGACTGTAAATGCATGGGTGGCAGCGCGTTATACTATTCCGGGACTTGTAGCGTTTGAATCTGTAAAGAGAGACGGACAACCGCTTGATATACCAGATTGCGGTGAGCCTCCTATTGAATAAAGTATAATTGTATGTGGAAGCTTAACAAATTTTAATGAAGGGAGAAATAATAAAAACCAATATTTTTATGGCTGTTTTTTATTATATGTGAGGAAAAATGGATCCAAAGAAAGGATATTTGCTTGAAATAGGCGAAAAAAGCCTAAAGCTTGATGGTAAACCTTTTTATCTGGCATCCGGAGAGATGCATTATTTTAGATTTTTTAAGGATGGATGGAAACGCCGTCTTAAACTTATGAAGGATTTCGGTTTAACAGCGGTTCAGACATATGTACCGTGGAATCTTCACGAAAAGCACGAGGGTGAGTTTGACTTTTCGGAAAATCTCGATTTGGCTGCGTTTCTCGAACTATGCGACGAATTAGGCTTAAAGGTTATGTTCCGCCCGTCGCCGTATATGTGCACAGAATGGAATTTCGGTGGACTGCCGTATTGGCTTTTGAGTAAAAAAGGTATAGGAATAAGAACATCAGATCCGATTTTTTTCAGTTGTATAAAAAGGTATTATGAGCGTTTGTCTAAAGAGTTCGTCCCGTATCTTTCGACAAACGGAGGTCCGATTATCGCTGTTGCGGTAGAAAATGAATATGGAAGCTACAGCGATGATAGAGAGTATATAAAGATGATGGGTGATTTGCTCAGAGAACTCGGCGTTGATGTTCCGCTGTACACAGCAAACGGTTGGGAGCCGTTTAAGCTTAAAAACGGCAGTCGTAAGGAATACTGGACGGCGTTCGATACAAGAGAGATAACTGAAAATATAGTAAACGCACATAATGATTATCAACCGGATAAACCATTATATAATGCAGAATTCTGGGACGGCGCACTTCAGCAATGGGGTGGATTTTTCCAGCGTATTCCGTCTGATGATGTCGCAACACGGTACAAAGCATCACTTGAAATGGGTGCATTCATAAACTTTTATATGTTCTGCGGCGGCACAAATTTCGGTTTCAATAATGGTGCGTTGGTGGGGAGATATGAGGCAGATAAACCGAATGCAAAAAACAGATATATTCCATATATTACGAGCTATGACTATGATGCACCAGTGAATGAACAGGGCGAGCCGACAGAAAAATATTTTGCCTGCAAAAGAATACTTAAAGAATATTTGCTGTCAAACGGCTTTGAATTCGGCGGTACAGATGAGTTTGAACTCGAGTCGTTTGGAAAGGAACATTTGCAAAAGATTGAGGATGTCAAGCTGAATCGCTCGGCGGATTTGCTGCAAAATATTAATGCGCTTGCCGCTGAAACGAAAAAGTCAAGCATACCTCTGACGATGGAGGAATTGAATCAGGATTCAGGATTTATATTATATTCGACCGAGATAGAATATACAGATGATGCAGAGCGTTTTGTTAATATATTTGGTTTGCATGACAGAGCAACAGTATATGCAAACGGCAAGTACGCCGGAACATATATGCGTGACAGTGATGATGAACCGATAAAGTTTATCGTTCCCAAAACGGGATTAAAGCTCGATATTCTTGTTGAAAATCTCGGAAGAGTAAACTACGGAAGTGCGATGTATTTTGATAAAAAAGGTATTTGTGATTATGTAAAAATAGAGGTTTTGAACCCGGATGGGACGATTTATCCATGGAATTATACGATGAAAACAGGCTGGACAAACGCATCACTTTCTATGGAGAATTTGGATGGACTCGATTATACAAAGTCGGCACGTAATGGTCTGCCGGCATTCTATGCGGGCGAGTTTGATGCTATTGCAGGCAAGGATACATTCTTAAATATGCGCGGTTGGAATAAAGGTTTTGTCATAATAAACGGATTTAATATCGGACGATATTGGTCGATAGGACCGCAAGAAACGTTGTATGTTCCGGGCGAGCTCTTAAAAGAAAAGAATACTGTTATCGTATTTGAAATACACTCGCCGAAAGCAGACAGAACACTGTTGTTTGACGATAAACCGTCACTTGATACTGTTGAACGCCCCGTATTCGACACCATAACAGCGAACTTGGGATAACCAAATAACGATATGAAAATTGATATAATGCACTATCCTTTGCAGCAGTTTATGATGTTTGACTTGCCATATACTGTTATTTACAAAGATTATTATACGATAATTTGTGTGAAAAAATATAGCATAAAATTGATGAATTTATCTGTAAAACCCGGGAGGGTGACCAGTGTGTTTTTTTAAAATGCACGAAAAGTAGTTGCTGTCCGAAATTCCGACAAGCTTTGAAATCTGAGCAACGTAAAGAACGATGTTGGAAAGCAGCTCTATTGCATGTTCAAACTTAATGCGGAGAAGGTATTGTTTAGGGCTTACTCCGATTTTCTCTGTGAATGTGCGCATAAATCTGCTGTGAACAGAAAAAGAAATAAAACCTTGACAGTAAGGCTTACGGAAGATGAGAAAAATGCTATTGCGGAAAAAGCAAATCAGGCACATATGACTCACACAAAATCCACACTCACTATGCAACCAGCTCAAAAGGCTTTGGATATGGTCACAGGGAGATGCTACAACGACCATCATAGAATCAACCGATTACTTACACAAAAAGGTAAGTAACCGGCCAAGCTCTTTATATAGGCTTATGAGCCGTTTTTGGACAAATATGATCATAGTAAGTTGATATAGTATAGTGACGGATAAGATATATCTGCAAGGCTATTTACAAATCACAAAAATATTTAAAAATAACTTGAAAAAACAAATGATTTTTTATATAATTAAATCGATGATAAAAATGGATTGTTTATCAAGGCTTACAGTTAGCAAAATTATACGGGTCACAACAGTTATATATGACTATACCATACACAGAGAAATTATTTACACACAAAACGGAAAACAATTTGTTTCGGACCCCAATCATTTATTTTTTTGTCAATGCACGGCACATATTCTTTTGAATGTGCAAAACCGGCAGCTTTGCCTTGATAAACCTGGTTATGATTTGGCAAAAGAAATATAACGCAGCAACATTCAAAATGATTTGTATGTATGATTTTAAGAATAAGCACTTGAATGGATAAGCGTATCAAGTAAATAACTAATAAAATAATAAATTATATAAAAAATTATATAAAAAATATGGAGGGCAAAATGGATTTTAAAAATGTATCAAAAAAATATCGTCCCGTTCCTTTTTGGAGTTGGAATGAAAAACTTGATATCAACGAAACAAAGCGTCAGATTAAAATTATGGATGACGTTGGCATAGGCGGATATTTTATGCACGCACGAGGCGGTTTGCAAACAGAATATATGGGCGATGAATGGTTTGATAATGTGTCAGAGTCTGTTAAAGAGGGCAAAAAACGCGGTATGTGTGCATGGATGTATGATGAAAACGGCTGGCCAAGTGGTTTCGGCAATGGTGTTGTAAATGGTCTTGGCATAAAATACCAACAAAAATATTTGCGGTATTCTGATGATGAACCTGTGGAAAACACTATTGGAAAATGCGGTGAACATTGGTTTTTCTATGAGGTAAACCCTTTTTATGTGGATGTGCTTGACAAAGATGTCATTGCTAAGTTTATTGATGTTGCGTATAAACCATATTACGATAAATATGGCAATGATTTTGAGGGATTTTTTACAGATGAACCGCAGATTTCAAGAAATGGTATTCCCTGGAGTTTTGTTTTTGAAGCGGAATATATGGAAAGATACGGCGAAAAAATAATTGACCATCTGGAAGAACTATTCTTTCCGGTGGGAGATTATAAACAAACAAGAATTAAATTTTGGAAAATGGTAACTGATTTGTTTTCGTCGGCTTATTGTAAACAGATATATGATCAGTGCGAGCAGTGGGGGGTTAAATTTACAGGGCATCTCGTTTGTGAGGAATATATGGCCAGCCAGCTTACAACAAATGGTGCTTGTATGCCTCATTACGAGTATTTTCATATTCCGGGGATGGATTGGCTTGGCAGAAATATTGATATAGATTGTCTTACACCAAAGCAATTATCCTCCGTTGCGGAGCAACTTGGAAAAGAACAGGTTTTATCCGAGACATTTGCACTTTGCGGACATAATGTGAGCTTTGACGAACTTAAAGGCATATTTGAATGGCAGATGGTTCACGGTATAAATTTGCTCTGTCAGCATTTGGAAGGTTATTCGCTCCGAGGTATAAGAAAGCGTGATTACCCGCCGGCTATGTATTATCAGCAACCTTGGTGGGCGGTATATAAAAAATTTGTTGATGCAATGTCAAGGGAAGGAATGATTTTGGCAAAGGGAAAAAAGGAGGTCAATGTCCTTTTAATTCATCCCCAAACTACAGCGTGGTCTTTGTTTGATGGTGGTAAAAGCGAAGGACTCGCAGAGTTAAACACAAAGTTTAAAAGTATAATTATGGATCTTGAAAAGAAGCATATTATATTTCATTTGGGTGACGAAACGCTTATGGAGCGTCACGGTAGGGTTGAAGGTGATAAGCTTGTTATAGGTAATCAAAGTTATTCATATGTGCTTAACCCTTGTGGAGAGTATCTTTTACCCAATACCAAAGAACTTCTTGCTGAATTTGCGAAAAACGGCGGTAAATTAAATAGTGAACTGCCCGAAAATGATGTAACAGACAATGAAAACATTACATATACTTGTTGTGAGTATGACGAGTTTAAGGTACATTACTTTGTTAATACATCGGCAGAAACTAAAAATGCCAAAATTAAAGTGAATGGTAAAAAACTTAATATATATACCGGAGAGCTTGAAGATTTTTCTGAGAATTATGAGTTTGAGCCATGGGACAGTCTGATGGTTATAGATGATGGCACAGAAAATATTTTGCAAAGAGAGGAAGAAGATATTGTTTATTTGCCTGACAATACAGAAATTATTGATAACACAGGTAATGTATTAACTTTGGACAAATGCGATTATTGGTTCGATGGTGTTCTTCAAGAAAAAAACGGTTATGTTCTCAATATTGCCGAACGTGCAAACAAACTCGAAAGAAAGGTGCATATTCGTCAGGAATATCATATTAAATCGGAATTTGTCCCTGATGAGATATATTTGGTATGTGAAACACCGGAAATCTTTGATATAAAAGTAAACGGAAACACAGTTAAATGCAATACCGATGAATATTTCAGAGATATAAGTTTTAAAAAGCTTGATATTACCGGATTTATGATTGAAGGAGATAATGTAATTTCTTTTGAATGTGATTTTAAACAAAAAGATGAATTTTACACTAATCTTAAAAATGCCTTTGTGTTTGAGAGTGAAAAGAATAAGCTTGTTTATGATATGGAAATTGAGCCTGTTTACCTCCTTGGTAACTTTAGCGTTAAAACTGAAGGAAAATGGCAGTTGCTTGACAAAAACGCTTCACGATATATGGGAGAGTTCGTTTTGTCAAAGCCTGTGTCGCAGGTGTGTACAAAGAATATCGAACAGCAGGGATTTGCATTTTTCAGCGGTGAAATGATTTTAAAATCAAAGCTCAACATTACAGGAGAAAATCCTGTACTTGTTTTAAACCGAAAAGGTATAAATGCCGTTAAAATAGAGATAAACGGAACAGAGAAGACTGTTGTTGTAGGAAACAAGATTAGTTTAAAGGAATTTAATGCCAAAGGAATAACGGATGTGAAGATTACCATTATTAACAATCTAAGAAATATGATGGGACCACATCATCTTAAAGAAGGGGAGAGCTATGTCGTTGGCCCAAATAGCTTTTTCAAAGAGCCGTGTATATGGAATTTGAATCCCCAAAAAGATTGGGATGAGGATTATTGCTTTGCGCATATGAGTTTGTAATTTTTGGGGTGTTCCATTCCCGAAAAATATAATAATATTTTATGGCGGTTGCGATTTTGCGCAGCCGCCTTTTTGTATTCCAATGAGATTTAGTTAGAATGATTATATCATATTAGTTTTAATTTTCTTAGTATGAAACCTAAATATATATGTTTACATGCTTAAAACCGATTGATATACTATATACAAAAAGGGGTGTAGGATTGTGGAGAAAACGAAAAATAAAATTACATTAAACGGAATATGGACAATGTCAGGTCATGACGAAAATAATAATAAGATTTCGGTTCTCGGCACTGTTCCCGGAACGGTTTATACCATTTTAGCGGAAAACAATATGCTGCTGGGCGGTGGCGAATATGATATATTTTTCGGTAACAATGCAGATAAAGCTGCGTGGATAGAAAGCGAAGAATGGATATTTGAAAGGGACTTTGATTTTTGTTTTACCGATGATGTGAAAAAGGTTGAAATTGAGTTCAAGGGTTTGGATACATACTGCGAAATATCGATTAATGACAGTGTTATCAGTAGCTGTAATAACGCAAATTTTTGCTATACCTTTGATATATCGGATTATATAAAGAATGGAAAAAATACAGTACAAATTAAGTTTTTGCCTCCGGTTGAGCAGGATAGCAAATTTATTCAGCGAGATTATCGAGGTGCTTTTTCCGGTCAACGTATGTATACAAGAAGAATGCAGTGTACCTACGGCTGGGATTGGGTCAACCGTTTTGTGGATATGGGAATATGGCGTGATGTTACAATTTACATAAACAGATATGTTAAAATAGATTGTTTAAATGCAAGGCTTAACGGAATTACACCCAAAGGTGCGGTTATGGAGCTGTACTTAAAAGGGCAGCACGATAAAAAATTCTTTGACGGCGCATTTAAGGACAGAAGCTATCATTTTGAAACTTCACCTATGGTTTGCTTCACTGTAAATGACCCTGATGGTAAAGAAATATACAAACAAGAAATGCTTTTCCGTGAAGAAGTAATCACGGATTATGTGACGGTTGAGAACCCTAAGCTGTGGTTTCCTGCGGGCTATGGCGAGAGTTATTTATACACGTTAACGGCAGAGGTAATGGATGACTGCGGCAGAGTTATCACTGAAAAAACAGTGCAATTCGGAATTCGCGACATAAGTATAGTGGAAAAGCTTGATGAAAAGAATTCCGAGGCTCATAAAACGGCGGAGAAAATGTTTGAATTGATGACGGATAAGTTCGCCGGCGAGAATGAGTTTGCTTCTTTTGATTTATATGTAAATAATGTCAGAATAATATGCAAGGGTGCAAATTGGGTGCCTGCAAATCCTTTTCCCGGGAATGTTTCGGCAGATAAATACAAAAATCTTATACGCCTTGCCAAGGATGGCAATATGAATATGCTGAGAGTATGGGGCGGAGGCTGTTTTGAAGACGAAGAGTTTTATAACCTGTGTGACAGATACGGAATAATGGTTCAGCAGGATTTTCTTATGGCATGCGGAAATTATCCCTACAGTGATGATTTTATTGAGGATCCGACAGAGGATGAGGCATTGTTTGTTGAGAATTTGAGGAATGAAACAGAACAAAATGTACAGCGTTTGGTCAGTCATCCGTCAATTGTATGGTGGAACGGCGACAACGAAAACCAAAGCGCCGGAAATCTCAATCTGATAAACAACGCCCGCAGAATTTCCAACGAAGTTACAGCTCCCATACTTAGAAAGTATGACGGCAAAAGACGGTTTTTCCCATCTACACCCTGGGGCGGAAGCTGCAACAACAGCCCGGCAAGGGGGCTTTGCCATTATACAGGTTATCTTCATAAGTATTCTGATTTTATTGAAAATACGGACATGACGGGATATGTTGAATTTTTCGGAAGCTTTATTGCAAGATTTGCCAACGAAACACCGGTTTTAAGCTGTCCGACAGAAAGCACGGTTAAAAAGTTTTTGCCTCCCGAAGAGATGACCGCCGAAAGCTTTGACGGATATATATATCACACCAAAAATCATCCGGATGAACGATACAAAAATTTCGGACTTTTTAATCATATAGACACAGGCGCAAAAAAGCTTTTCGGTGATTTTAAAAACGGAAGTGACAGAATATACAAAATGGGAATTTTAGGCTACGAATGGACAAGGTCGGTAATGGAATCAATCCGCCGCAGTGAAGATTATACGTCAGGTAATATCTTTTGGATGTATAATGACTGCTGGCCCGCCTTGGGGTGGTCAATGGTCGATTATTACGGTACGCCGAAAGCTGCATATTACGCGATGAAAAGAACCTCTGCAGAGGTGACTGCTTCTGTTACCTGTGAGGATAGCCGGGTTGTAATCAATATATCAAATGACGGAATCGAATCAAAGGATGCAAGGGTAAAATTAAATCTTGTAAGCGGAGAGGGTGTTGTATATTCCGAGGAAATGACAGCACAAATTGCTGCGGGAGGTCTTGTAAAGCTTGCGCCGAAGAATATGGAAAAATTTATATTGAGCGATAATAAGCAAGACGCAATTATTGTCTGTGATGTAATGTGTGGCGGAGGGCAGGACAGAGCCTTTTATTCTGCTGTAAATCCGAGTAAACTTAATCTGTCAAAGGCAAATGTCGTAATGGAACGAAAGGATAAAAAAATTAAGCTTAAAACGGATAAGCTTGCAATGTTTGTGTGGCTTGACGGTGATTATGTTTTTTCTGACAACTGCTTTATTCTTTTGCCGGGTGAGGAAAAGGAAATTACAGTTGAAGAGAGCTTTGAACATTCTTCGGATAATATAAGCTTACATTGGCTGAACAGTTGATATAATTAAAAGATTGAAACATCGAAAAAAGGGGCGGCAGGCTGCTGCCCCTGTGGGAGATGGATATTGCGGACGCAGGTCAGATTGATTTTCCTTTATTGGTACGGCGATATTCGGAGGGAGTTGTTTTGATATTCTTTTTGAATACATAAAGGAAGTATTCCACCGAGTTGTACCCTGATTCAAAGGCTACATCTTTAATAGGAATATCCGAGTGTATAAGCATATGACAGGCGTGCTTAAGCTTGAGATTTGTCAGATAGTCCGTCATTGAAGTGTTCATCTGCTCCTTAAAAAGCTTGCCCAGGTATTGGGGTGTAATGTGAAGCTTGTCGGAGACTGATTGGATTGTAATTTTGTCCATATAATGCTTATTTATTATACTGATTGCGGATTGCAAAAGGGAGGGCGATTGCTCGAAGAAGTTGTCGGAGGACAAATCTCTGAATAGGAGATAAAGCATCTCGGTAATTATCGCGGAGGCAATCTCAGCTTTAAAGATGTTGGACTCGTTTTCCTTTGCGATACGCTGAGCACGGCTTTCGAAATACTCGAAATCGGCACCTTTTAAGAAAAACGCGTGCCGTATGGGGCGGTTTAAATAATCGATAAGTTGAGGACTCAGCATATTGTTTGTAAAGGCAATGTTGATAATATCCGTTTCCTCAAGGCTTATAATCGAGTGAAAATCGGTGGGGGTTAAAAAGTAAATGCTTCCCCTTTGGAGTTCAGTGGTGTCTTTGTTAAGGGTGTGTCTAAGTTTGCCTCGTGTGATAATCTCAAGCTCATAGTAA
>CACYTW010000066.1 GCA_902777435.1 uncultured Ruminococcus sp.
ATACTATTATACAGAGTTTTTGAATTATTTTCCTGACATTCTGTGCGTTAATATGTTATGTAACAGTTCTTATTATTCAAACACATTTTGAAAATAGTATTCTTCAAGTCATAATAGTGTTTTAAAGCAAAAAGATAAACCTCGTTATCTTTCGGCTCCGCACCAAAGGTAACCTTTGCTACTGACAATTTGCCGTCTTCAACTCTTTCAAAGACGCCAACCCAAAACGGATCTTCAAAAAACACCGATAACTTACCAACTATTTTGCCCATAAATATACCTCCTTCAGCTTTACGAGCAAAGAATGGACAACCCGTAGGGCAGATTACTTACCCTACATAATATATACCTACCGATTATCTTTTGTCAAGAATCAAGGACACAGTGAGCATCACTGCGTCCTTACGATTTTCTTCTAATACTGTACTTTTTTCAGATTTTGGGGCGAATCGGAAGTAATTCTATATATCCTCGTGTTCCGATTGGCTCAAGTTGAATTTTGGGGTTTGTATCATCCCACTGATAACCAATGACAGATGGATCATATTTTTTCTCCGATTCCCAAATTTCAGAAATAGCCTGTTCGTAATCTTCTTCCATAAAGGGTTCGCCTTGGAACATAAGATACTTTGCTGGCGGAAGTTCAATTATATCGAAACCCTCCGGAATTTCTCCGCTGAATTCTGCGGCAACCTCAACACCTTGTACGTATTCACTTGTTCCCTGTTTGATATACTCATTTGGTAACCATAAGCATATCGGTTCACCGCAGAGAGATTTCATACTTACCAGCACTCCCCAAATATCACATCCGACTTCCTCGCAATACTTCCAATACTCTGTGGCTGTTTTTCCCCGTTTGATTATAACTTTTCTTTTAGGTTTGTCGATTACTTGAATAAACACATTTTTTGTACTCATAGTCGTTTTATTCCTTTCCAAAAATCTAAATTTTACACCGTAGGGGGTGAACAAATAAAGCGGAATCGGATTGGCGGAATACTCACTCGGATTGCATCCGAACTCTTTACGAAAGGCTCTTTGGTAACCATCTACACTTCCAAAGCCAAAAGTAAGAGCAACATCAAGTACCTTTACATCTTCATCCCGTAATTTGAGGACAGATTGCTTTAATCTTAATTTTCGGATGTATTCAGCCGGCGTTACACCCGTATATTCTAAAAACAACCGCCTCGCATACCAGGGTGAAAATAGCGATACCTTTGCAACTTCTGCAAAAGAAATTCTTTCACACAGATGTTTTTCAATATACTCCTGCATTCTTTGTACTGCCTCGATTTGTTCCCGCATTGTTCCACCTCCCAACACAGTCATTATACAACAATGCGGTTGGAATTTTCTCGACTATTTTTGCTATCTTATTTTCCAGATAATCTTCTCATTAGTAATCGTCCGGCACCCGGAATATATACAAGTAGTATTAAATCATTCTATTCTCCTGCTGCTATTTCTTTGCCGTAAAAGGCATAAATCAAGGCTTTTTCGGGTATTATTTATCTTCCCTTGACATCAAAACAACCGTCTCGACGTGTTCTGTGCAGGGGAACATATCAACAGGAGTGATTTTTTGTGTATAATAGCCTTTAGTTGCAAGAAATTTCAAATCTCTTGCAAGGGTTGATGGCTTGCAGGATATATATACAATTCTATCAGGTTCTGCCTCTGCCACTGTTGTGAGAAGAGCCTCGTCACAGCCTTTTCTTGGCGGGTCTAAAATAATCACATCAGGTTTGCCCTCTTTTTTAATAAGTGACTTTGTCAGTTTTTCAGCCGCTCCGCAATAATAAACCGCATTATCTATGCCGTTTAGTTCCGCATTCTTTTTTGCATTTTCAACCGCCTGAGGTACAATTTCTATCCCAACAATCTTTTTTATACGCTTTGCCATAAACTGCCCTATTGTTCCTATTCCGCAGTATATGTCATATACGATTTCCTTGCCTGAAAGCATTGCCATTTTCTCGGCAACCGAATAAAGATTTTGCGTCTGCTGTCTGTTTACCTGATAAAATGACGCAGGGGAAATTTCAAATTCTGCACCGCCAATTCTATCTTTTATTACATTTTCGCCCCATATTGTCTTATACTCTTTGCCGAGTATCATATTGGTCTTTTTGTTATTAATATTCAGCAAAATGCCGCTAATCGGTATATTAAGTTCAAGAATACACTCAACAAGTTCATTGGAATAGGGCAGTTCATCTTTTGTGGCAACAATGACAAGGCATATACCATTTTCACCCTCACGGGTATATATATGTCTTATAACCCCACTATTATCTGTTTCGTTATACGGAGCAACTCCATATTTCTCCATCCATTTGCGAATTGTCGCCGTAATTTCTCTTGTATGCTCACTTTGAAGCATACAATCCTCCATATCAATTACATTGTGGCTGTTTCTTCTGTAAAAGCCTATACCATCAACAGTTACAGGCATTTGAACCTTGTTCCTGTATCTAAATCTTTCAATAGCGGGAATGACCTCTCCCACCTCGGTATCAATACCGCCTATTCTCTTTATGCAATCTGAAACCTTTTGACGTTTATATGCAAGCTCTGCGGTATAATCCATATGCATAAGCTGACAGCCTCCGCACTTATAGAAGTACGGACACTCTGCCTTTATTCTGTGCTGCGATGGCACAGTCACGTCTAAAAGCTTGCCGATAGCGTAAGTTTTATTCACTTTAATGATTAAAGCCCTTACTGTTTCACCCACAATAGTATACGGAACAAATACAGCAATGCCGTCAGCGTGTCCTACTCCGCTGCCATCGTCTGTCATTCCTGTAATCTCTATCTCTGTAATATCGTTTTTATTCATACTAAATTTCAACTCTTCCCTTAAGCGCCTTTGATAGTGTTACCTCATCAGCAAATTCAAGTTCGCCGCCCACAGGAACTCCGTGAGCAATTCTTGTAACATTAACGCCGAATGGTTTTACTAACTTGGATATATACATAGCGGTTGTTTCGCCCTCTAAGTTAGGGTTGGTCGCCATAATAACCTCCTTGATATCACCGCCTGCAATTCTTGTCATAAGCTCCTTTATGGTAATATCATCAGGACCTATGTTATCCATAGGCGAAATAGCTCCGTGCAGAACGTGATAAACACCTTTAAATTCGTTAGTTCTCTCTATTTGAATTACATCTCTCGGATTTTCCACAACACAAATAATACTGTGATCTCTTGTGGGATTGTCACAGATAGAACATACTTCTTTATCGGATAAATTTCTGCAATCTCTGCAATAACACAAATTATTTTTTGCTGATATAATTGCATCAGCAAATTTTTGTGCCTTTTCCATTGGCTGATTTAATACAAAAAAGGCAAGTCTTTGTGCTGTCTTACTTCCTATGCCCGGAAGTTTCTCAAACTCTTCTATTAAATTTTGTAGCGGTGCGGCAAAATACTGCATTATTACCTCTCCTTAAATTTTTCTAAATAGCTTATCAGAATATGGACATTCTGTTCTTTAATCCTGAAAATCTCTTTTGTATATTATCGTTATTTACGTATAATTTAATTACATCCTCTTGTCCTACAAGGACAACGAGTTTTTTTGCACGAGTAATGGCTGTATATAACAAATTTCTCGTCATCAATAATCGGTGTGTTTCGCACATTGGCATAATAATTGCATCAAACTCACTGCCCTGACTTTTGTGAACGGTTGCCGCATATGCAAGCTCCAACTCGTCAAGCAGCATAAAATCATAGTCTACAATTCTGTCATCAAAAACAACTTGCAGTTTTTGGGCACTTTTGTTTATGTCTGATATAAAGCCAACATCACCATTAAAAACACCTTGCCCTTGCTCTGAGCCATCAATTCGTTTCCATTCTGTATGATAGTTGTTTTTTATCTGCATAACCTTATCCCCAAGTCTGAAAACACATCTGTTGGTGACATACTCAGGCTTGTCAGGCGAAGAAGGATTAAGCTTGTCCTGTAAAACAGCGTTTAAATTAGTCACTCCTATAAGCGACTTCCTTGCAGGCGTTAAAACCTGTATTTGCGTTATACCATTAAAGCCGTACTTTTTCGGCAAACGTCTTGCACACAGGTCAGCAATCGTTTCGGGTATTGACATTGGGTCATCACGGCTTACAAGAAAGAAGTCGTTTTCCGCATCATTTACCATTGGCATCTCGCCGTGATTAATTCTGTGTGCATTGACAACAATCATACTTTCGCGTGCCTGTCTGAATATCTCTGTCAGTTTGATACAGGTAATACTTCCGCTGTCGATAATATCTTTTAAAACATTCCCTGCCCCCACGGAAGGAAGCTGGTCAGCATCGCCTACCATAATAAGCCTTGCTCCCCTCGGCAACGCGGCAAGCAAACTGTCCATAAGCATTATATCAACCATTGACATTTCGTCAACAATCAATACATCACAATCAAGCTTGTTGCTCTCATTTCTCGCAAATCTGTTTCCGACTTCATTCTCTCCGGGAGTAATCTCCAAAAGTCTGTGAATAGTTTTTGCCTCCTTGCCGCAAACCTCCGTCATACGCTTTGCGGCTCTGCCTGTGGGAGCGGCAAGTATTACCTGCTTGTGACTTTTACTCATAAGTTCGATAATAGTTTTTACTATCGTTGTCTTACCTGTTCCCGGTCCGCCCGTTATTACAAGTGCGGAATTTTCAAAAGCTGAGCATACCGCTTTAAGTTGCAATTCGGCAAGCATAATTCCGTTTTTCTCTTCAATCTCGGCTATCATAGTTTCTAAGCACGATTTATCTGAATCATAATATACTTCTGACATTTCAAGCAATTTTTGTGCAACTCTTTTTTCTGCATTGTAATAATCTTTTAAATATACAGCATCATAATCGCCCATATTAATCTGCTTGAGTTCCTCAGATGCAACCAGGTCGGATATGGTATTTTCTACGTTTCCGAGTTCGACATCTAAGTTCTGTGCTGCATAGCCGCAAATCGAAGCTCTGGGCAAAAATGTATGCCCGTTTAAATAACCTATCTGACGCATCAAAGCCTTGATACCGCAGGAAATCCTCTCAAATGAATTTTTTTCAAACCCAAGTTCTAAAGCAATTCCATCAGCCGTTGTAAAGGTTATCCCATCTATGCAATCAGCCAAACGATAAGGATTTTCTTTTACAACACTCACTGTCTGGGGTCCGAATGTATTATATGCTCTCACCGCAGACGAAGGCGATATTTTGAATTGCTGAAAGAACATTATAACATCTCTTACCCCTATTATCTCTGTATATTTTTTGTATATCTCGTCTGTTTTCTTTTTGGTAAGTCCCGATATGGCAAGAAGTCTGTCCGGTTCGTTTTCGATAATATCAAGTGCATCTGCACCGAATTTCTGAACAATCTTCCTGGCTGTTGCTTTGCCTATGCCAGGCAAAATACCCGAAGCCAAAAACTTCTCAATCTCCGCCTCGTTTGACGGCAAGTGTCTTTCATAATACTCGACTTTGAATTGGTCGCCGTATTCCATATGCTTAACCCAATCACCGTGTGCCTCTATTCTCTCACCCTCGGTCAGGTTAGGCATATAACCCGTGAGAGTAATCAACTGTCCTGCACTTGCAATATCGCAAACGGTATAACCATTTTCGGGGTTTTCATATATTATATTTTCGACTGTTCCCTCAATCATAATCATAATTATACCGCCTCCTTTTATATACTTAGCCATCTGTAAACAGTTGCCAAGCCTAATGTATATTACTCACATCTTCCGTATGTCTTAGTTATCTTTTTAATCCATTCTGCAGTATCGTCAAAGAAAACCCAATTTAACGTCAATCTCCATTGCCAATTACCGCTTGCCTCTGACGGAACATTCATTCTTGCCTTCGTATCAAGGCCGAGAATATCCTGCATTGTAATAATCGCAACATCAGCAGGAGATGCCATAAGGGTTTTAATTGCACCTATATGCACACCTTCTCTGTCATTCAGACGCATATACTCTTTTGCATACTCCGCCTCGGCTTTATCCGCATTATCAAGCCAACCAATTAGTGTGTCATTATCGTGTGTTCCTATATACGCAACACAGTTCTTGTTGTATTTGTGTGGTAAGTATTCGCTGTCGCTTTCAGGGTCAAAAGCGAACTGCAAAACCTTCATTCCCGGGAACTTTGTATACTTCAGCAATTTTCTCACCTTATCGTCTATCATTCCCAAATCCTCGGCAATGATAGACAAATCATCACCCAATGCGTCAAAGAAGTCACGCCCAGGGCCTTTTTCCCACTTCCCGTTTGTGGCATCTTCATCACCGAATGGAATTGCATAATATTCCGAAAAGGCTCTGAAATGGTCTATTCTTACCACGTCAAACAAATCACTGACACCCTTAATTCTCTCTATCCACCATTCATAGCCTGTCTTTTTAAGGTAATCCCAATTATACAACGGATTGCCCCACAATTGCCCTTTGGGCGAGAAGTAATCGGGCGGACAGCCTGCAACCTTAATCGGCTTGTGCTTGCTGTTGAGTTGCAAAACCTCATTATGTGCCCAGGCATCTGCACTATCCTCGGCAACATAAATCGGTATATCGCCTATTATCTTTATGCCTTGCTTGTTTGCATATTTCTTAAGCCTTGTCCATTGCTCAAAAAATCTGTACTGAACATATACCCAAAATTCTATCTCATCACTTAATCTCGAATACGCATCAGTCATAGCCTGCGGTTTACGGAGTTTTATAGCTTCGTCCCAATCCCAATATGGCTTTAAATCATTTTCATATTTAACCGCCATAAACATAGCGTAATTCTCTATCCAATAAGACTTCTTCGTTCTGAACTTATAAATCTCGTCTTTAAGTTCCTCTCTGTCGGCTAAATATGCCGCCTTTAAAACCTTAAACCTATTTTCAAAAATAGTTCCGTAATCAACAAATTCGGGATTGTCACCCCATTTAATATCTTTATAAACTGACGGTTCTAAATTGCCGTCCTCACTCAGCATATCAAAGTCAATGAAATACGGGTTTCCCGCAAAGGTCGAGTACGATTGATAGGGTGAGTCGCCAAAACCTGTGGGAGAAATAGGCAATACCTGCCAATAGGTCTGACCTGCTCTCTTTAAAAAATCTACAAATTCGTATGCCGCTCTGCCAAGCGTTCCTATTCCGTACGCCGAAGGCAAGGAAGAAATATGCAGCAAAACTCCGCTTCCCCTTTTCAATGTTACCACTCTCTTTCAATAATATATTAGTTCCAAGGAAACTAACCGCAAATAATCAGTTCCTTTGTAGAATACGTTAAATTCTCACAACCGTTTTCTTTTACTACAACCATATCCTCTATCCTGACGCCTCCGAAACCCGGAATGTATATTCCGGGCTCACAGGTCACAATCATATTAGGCACTAAAACTGTTTCCGAACGCGGAGAAAGATTTGGCTGTTCGTGTATCAACATTCCTACTCCGTGTCCTAAGGAATGTCCAAAACAACTTCCGTATCCTGCTTCCTCTATTATTCTGCGTGCGGCATAGTCTGCATCCTTGGCAACAATTCCTGCTTTAATAGCCTTCAACCCTTCAAGCTGTGCTGCAAGAACCGTATTGTAAACCTCAATCTGTTTAGGAGATGCCTCTCCCATAACAACAGTTCTTGTCATATCCGAACAATATCCCTTATATAAACAACCAAAGTCCATTGTTACAAAATCACCATATTCAAGCCTTTTTCCGTCAGGTCTGCCGTGAGGCATAGCTGTTTTTTTACCCGATATTGCAATTGTATCGAAAGCGTTTCCTGATGCACCTAATTTACGCATCTGATATTCAAGTTCTGCGGCTAAATCATTTTCTGTCATTCCAAGCCTAATCATAGGCAAGACTTGCTCAAATGCCATATAACCTATTCTTTCTGCCTCCCGCAATAATGCAATTTCCGCATCCGTTTTTACCGAACGTATAACATCTGCTTTATCACCTAAGGGTAAAAATGACATTCCATCAAGTTTTTCTTTCATTCGGTTAAAGGTCGCAACTGTCAGATACAAATCCTCATAGCATATCACTTTTGCACTAATTTTATTAAGTTGCTCTGTTATCAGTTCAAATAAGTTTCCGCCACCGAACTCAATAACCTCAAAGCCTATACATTCACTCTCAGCCTCAACTGTATAGCGTGAATCTACAAAAATTGTTTTACTGCTGCTGCTCAACAGACAAAATCCCTCACCGCCTGCAAAACCGCTGAAATATTGTAAATTATGGGGTGATGTAATCAATACTGCATCACAATTTTCTAACAATGTATCTATATTCATAGTATATCATTTCCTATCTGTTATTTCCTGTCTGACATTTCTTTCATAATTCTTTTCATTTCTGCCGCATCTTGTGTCTGAGTACCTGCGGACTCGCATATAATCCTCATTGAATACCTATTAGCCGCCAAAACCTCGGCAAGAGGCTCAAAATTCGGTTCAAATTCGGTTTCTTCTAATGTCCTGTGCTTTTTTTCGCCTGCGTTTGTATATTCTATTCTCGAAAAATGTGCGTGCATATTGCCGGCACGCTCAACTCCGAGTTTGTTTGCAAATTTATCAAATATTGCCTTAAAGTCGTCGGTAGTTTTTAAACTTCCCAACGTCATAGCATTAACGTGTCCAAAATCTATTGTTGGAATAAATCTTTCATCAACCTGACACAGCTTGATTACCTCGTCTATATTTCCAAGCTGTTTTACTTTACCCATTGTTTCGGGGCATATATGTATATCCCCAAAGCCGTTTTCATCAGCAGCAACAACTGCACGTGCGAGGCTATCTGTCGCGAGATTTAATGCCTCACGTCTTGTTATACTGCCGCAAGAGCCTGAATGAACAACAATTCTGTCAGCTCCCATATGCTTTGCCGCATTGAGTGTTTGCAATATATAGTCTATGCTTTTGTTTCGCTTTTCCTCTTCCACAGACGAAAGGCTGATATAATAAGGTGCGTGAACAGATAGAGCGATGTTATTCTGTTTTGCTCTTTCACCTAAAATTTGTGCAGCATCCTCCGAAATTCTGACTCCGTGTCCGCACTGATATTCAAAACAATCTAAATTTTTTTCCTTAAGCCACATAGGCATTTCCAATGCAGATTTATTGCCTGCATCAAAAAACGCATCACAGCAGCCTGCCGTTCCGAATTTAACATTCATAATCCTATACCTTCTTTAATGTATGAAAAAAGGCGAGGGATTAGTCCCTCGCCGATAGAATACTATCTAAATTTACGCTTTCTTGCAGCCTCGGACTTTTTCTTACGTCTTACGCTGGGCTTTTCGTAGTGTTCTCTCTTTCTAACTTCGGACAACACACCTGCCTTAGCACAAGAACGCTTAAAACGTCTGAGTGCACTATCTAATGATTCGTTATCTTTTACTCTGATTTCAGCCAATGGTACTACCTCCCCTCCAAGTATGGTCAACACTAAGATGTCAAGGTGAAAAAAATTCTACCATTCAATTATACTTATTATTCACAGCAATGTCAAGCATATTTTGAAAAAATTTAAATTTTTTTGTTGTTT